>JALUUA010000085.1 GCA_027021605.1 Candidatus Bipolaricaulota bacterium
CTGCTGCAGCGGGTGCTCTCCGAGATCTCGGAGGAGGACTTCGCGTATCCCAAGGTGTGGACCGCGTTGGGGGACGTCGCGTACCTGCGGGGGGACTACGAAAGCGCCCGCGAGCGCTACGAGCGCGCCCTGGAGATCCTCGACGACGATCGCGTCCGGGTGAAGCTGGCCGAGGCCCTGCTGGCCGCGGGCGATCTGGACGGAGCCGAGAGGGTCCTCGCGGTCGTGCTGGAGCGCTCGCCCAAGTGGGCCCCCGCCCACGTGGCCCGGGCGAGGCTCCACCGGGCTCGGGGGGAGATCCCCCAGGCGATCGAGGCGTACAAGCAGGCGCTTCGGTACAGCACGGAGCTCGATTACCTTAAGCAGCGGGCGATCGCCCTCGAGGCGCTGGAGCTGGACCCCGAAGATGCGGACCTCCACCTGATGCTGGGGCACGTCTACCTGCAAAACCGCGTCTACGCCGGGGCCGTAAAGGCGTACGAGAGGGCGCTGGAGCTGGACCCCGACCGGGTCGCCGCCTACGGGGGCCTGGCCCGGGTGGCCCTGGAAAAGCGCGACCCCGAGAAGGCCCTCGAGCACCTGCGCCGGGGGCTCGCCAAGGACCCGACCCTCAAGGAGCGCATCGGGCTGTACGAGCTCGTCCTGGAGGCGGACCGCCAGCGGGTGGGGCCGGGCAACCCCTTGAGCGAGACGGGCAAGGAGGCGTTGCTGCGCCTGGCCGAGCTCTACCTCGAGGCGGGCCGGCCCGCGGACAGCTACCAGAAGCTGGCCTGGCTGCGCGAGCGCTACCCCGATTTCCGTCGGGAAGAAGTCGAGGCGCTCTTCGAGCGCCTGGAGGAGCTGGCGGGCGGGCGGCTCCCCGGCGAGCCCGTACCCGACCAGGGCCACGCGCACATCGCGCCCGGCGACCCGCACCCCCCCTACAACTCGAAGCCCCCCACCTCGGGGCCGCACTACCCCATCCCGGCGGCCTGGGGCATCCACGCCGTGCCCATCCCCGACGAGGTCCAGCTGCGCAACCTGGCGGGCGGCGGCGTGCTCCTCCAATACCGCCCGGACCTCGACCCCGAAACACAGCAAAAACTGCGGGACCTCGTGCAGGAGCTGCGCACCTCGGGGAAGGAGCGCTACTGCCGCCTCATCGTTGCCCCCTACGAGGGGCTGGAGCACCCGATCGTCCTCACGGCCTGGACGCGGATCGATCGCCTCGAGGCGTTCGATCGGGATCGCATCCTGCGCTTCATCGACGCCTTCATCAACAAGGGGCCGGAGGTCAACGAGGTAAGGTGCGACCCGCCCCCGCCCACTTCCCGTCCCGGCACCGACGGGAAGCCCGAGCCCGAGTCGGGGCCCTAACGCTAACCCGAAAACGCTAACCCAAACCCGCCCCTAACCCGCGTCAACCCGCGTCCCCAGTCCCAGTGTCGGGGCGCGAGCGAACCCGCGGCAGCGCTGTGAGCGCTGTGGCTGTGTGTTGGGGAGAGGGGGGGAGGAGGCTATTCGCTCCGGATCCAGATGTCGCCGTCGCCGTCGCCGTCGACGTCGATCACTTGGAGGCCGAACCCCGGGCTCCCGGAGGTGCGCAGGTCCTTGACCCGAACGTCATCGTCCCCGTCCCCGTCCTCGTCGAAGATCGCCTCGATGGTGGCCACGGAGCCGCGCTCCCGCTCGTCCAGCACGCCCACCCAGAGCACCTCGTGGGGGTCGGCCTTCGCCCGGTTGACCCCGAAGCCGTCCAGCCGATAGTCCCCCAGCCTTCGGGTGCGGTCCAGGACGACGATCTCGGGGTCGCCGTCGCCGTCCAGGTCGCCGGAGCCCACGACGAAGCCGTTCTCCTCCGGCTCGATCTCCCCGTCCCCGTCGAGGTCCTTCCCCTGGGCTCCGACCCAGAGGACGTCGGGGTCGTCGTCGCCGTCGACGTCGCTCTGGTCCAGGGAGCCCGCAGGCCGGGTCGGGTCGGAGACGAAGATCTCGACCTCCGGGGGGAGGCCGTCGAAGTCCCGCCAGCCCACGAGGCGGGCCCCCCCTCCGACCCCGATCACGATCCGATCGGGGTCGCCGTCCCCGTCCTCGTCCTCGGCCCGGTAGCGGCCCACCGGGAGCTCCTCGTCGCTCAGGATCGCCTCCCGGTCCTCGGGGTCGTTGTCCACGTCCGCCTCCCCGAGGGATTCCGGGGCCGACGACGAGCCGAGTCCCCCGGCGACGGCGGCCGCCCACAGGAGGACGGACGCCAGCGCTGCAGCTCCGGTTCCGATCCGGGCCGAAAGGGGGGCCCGCGATGCCCGCGATGCGGCGGCTTGCGGTTCTCTGCTCATAGGGATTGCAGCCTCCTTGTGTTCGCTTTGTGTGCGCTTCGCTTACCTTCGGGCGTGGGGATCGACGGCGTCGCGCAGCGCGTCGCCCATGAAGTTGAACGCCAGCACGGCGACCACGATGAAGATCCCCGGGATGATGAGCCAAGGGTAGTTTCTGAGGACCGCGGTGTCCTGGGCGTCGTTGAGCAGCTCGCCCCAGCTGGTGAGGGGCTCCTGGATGCCCAGCCCGAGGAAGCTCAGGGTCGCCTCGGCGATGATGAGCCCGGGGATCGCCAGCGTGGCGGACACGATCAAGTAGCTCATCGTGTTGGGGAGGAGGTGCTTGAAGATGATGCGGAGGGAGGAGGCCCCCATCGCCCGCGCGGCCAGGGTGAACTCCACCTCGCGCAGCGCCAGGAACTGCCCCCGCAGCACCCGGGCCAGCCCGGTCCAGCCGATGCCCCCGAAGATGAGCACGATCCCCACCACCCGGGCCCAGTTCGGGAGGTTCGGGGGCAGGATGGCGCTCAGGGCGAGCAGCAGGGGCAGCGTGGGGAAGGACTGCAGCACCTCGAGCACGCGCTGGAGGAACATGTCGACCCAGCGACCGAAGTACCCCGAGATCCCCCCGAAGAAGGAGCCGAGCAGCAGGGCGATCAGCACGGACGCCGGGCCGATCAGGAGGGAGATCCGCCCCCCGATGAGCGTCCGGGTGAAGAGGTCCCGTCCCCAGATGTCCGTGCCGAATAGGAACACTTGGCCGGGGGAGTCCGGGGGCTCGCCTGTCCCGAAGAGGTGGATATTCGTCTCGAAGAGCCCCAGCAGCTTGTAGGGGTCCCCGCGGACGAAGAGCTTGATGGGGTAGATCTTCGTGCGGTCCTCCGTGTAGATCGTCTCGAAGGTCACGGGGTCGCGGGTGCGCTGGATCCCGTAGACGAAGGGCCCCACGAACTTCCCCTCGTGGAAGAGGCGGATCGGGGTGGGCGGGGCGTACGAGAAGCGGCGGTGCTCCGCGCCCGGCCCGTAGGGGCCGAGGAACTCCGCGAAGGCGGCCAGGAAGAAGAGGAAGAGCACCACGCCCGCTCCCGCCATCCCCAGCTTGTGGCGGCGGAACCTCCGCCAGATGAGCCGGGTCTGGGAGAGGGGCTTCTCCTCGCGGAACTCGGGCTCCCCCCGCGCGGGGAGGGGACGCATCCCCCCCGCCCGCGCGGCCCGTTCGCCCTCCTCCCGTTCTCGCTCTTGTCCTTGGGGCAGCGCGCGCACGGTCCGGGCCGCCGTGCGCCTCCCCGACCGAAAGCGCTCAATCATAGCGGATCCTCGGGTCGACCAGGGCCAACAGGACGTCGGCCAGGAGGTTCCCCAGCAACAAGACCACGGCAAAGAACGTAAGGATCGTGAGGATCAGGTACTCGTCCTTGTTGAGCAGCGACTGGTAGTAGAGCAGCTCCACCGTGGGGATGTTGAGCACGATCGCCGTCACCAGGGCCCCCGAGATCAAGAACTGCAGGGACTGGCCGAAGATGGAGATCATGGGGTTGATGGCGTTGCGCACCGCGTGCTTCCAGATGACGACCCGCTCCCGGAGCCCCTTGGCCCGCGCGGTCTGGACGTAGTTCGAGCCCAGGATGTCGAGGAGCTGACCGCGCATGATCCGGATCAGGCCCGCCAGGGAGCTCGTGCCCAGCACCAGGATCACGGGCCAGAGGTGCCAGAGATAATCCAAAAATTTGCCCCAGTTCCACTGCCAGGGCCACACCCCCCCGAGCCCGATGTACTTCTCGTAGAAGATGCCGCCCACCCCCAGGCAGTACTTCCCCACGTCGGGCCGATCCCAGCAGTACTGGCCCACGTCCAGCGGCCCCGACAGGACGTAGATGATCACGAGCGCCAGGAAGAAGTTGGGGATCGAGAGCCCCAGAAAGCCCAAGAACGTCAGCGCGTGGTCCCCCACGGAGTACTGGTGCGTGGCGGAGTAGATCCCGATGGGGATGGCCACGATCCAGATGAAGAGGAAGACGGGGACCGTCATCAGGATCGTGTACGGGAGGTACTGCACGAGCATGTCGGTGACGGAGCGCTGGTACTGGAACGACTCCCCGAAGTAGGGCCGCCAGACGGGGAGCCGGATCTCCCAGGGCGTAAACGGGATCCGGACGGGCTCGAGGCTCCAGACCCGCCAGCGCTCCCCCGTAACCGGGTCGATGGCGTCCGTAAACAGGAAGACCCCCGCGATCCACTTGAGATAACGCTCGTACCAGGGGAGATCGAGCCCCAGGCTCCTCTCCAGGCGCTCGACCGTCTCCTCGCTCACCGTGGGGTTGAAGCGGAACTGATCCACGTAGGTGCCCGTGTAGCGCTCGTAGAGCAGGAGCATCAGAAACGAGACGAAGCTCACGGCGATGAGCGTCGGGATCATGTAGAGCGTCCGCCGCACGATGTAGCCGAACATGCGTTACCTCAAGGGCTGGTGGAGTCGGGGTTGGAGTTGGGATCGGCGTTGGGACTGGGATTGGAATTGGGATTGGCGGTCTCCAGGCGACGCGCCTCGTCCTTCCACCAGAGGAGGTGCGCGACCTGGGGTGCGCCGTAGTTCGGCTTGAACACCCGGGCGTTGCCCAGCGACTTGAGCGTGGCGTAGAGGAACCGCTGGTTGACGAGGTAGATCATCGGGAGGTTGTCGCGCACCAGCCGCTGGAACTCGACGTAGTAGCGCTTGGCCTCCTCGAAGTCGTAGGTGGAGACCCCGAGGTCGACCAGCTCGGCCAGGCGCTTCTCCCACTCGGGCGGGTTCTCGGCGGCGGAGTAGCGCCAGAAGTGGAGGTGGCCCTCCGGCTTCCAGACGTTGGGGGCGTGGGGCTCCACCCCACCGGTGAGGCCCAGCAACATCGCCTCGTACTTGCCCCCGAGCAGGTCGCCCACCAGGGAGTTGAAGTCGTTCGGCTTGTAGACGACGCCCACGCCCACGGCGTTCCAGTCGGTGGTGATCGCCTCGCTCATCTCCTCGCGGACCTCGTTGCCCTGGTTGGTGGAGAGGATGAAGGTGAGGTTCCGCTCGGGCTCCGGGGGCAGCTGGGCGAGCTGCTCGTCGCTCCAGCCGCGGGCCCTTAAGAAGGCGTCGGTGATCTCGCGCACCCCGTCCCCGTCGACGTCGAGAAGCCCCACCTCGTCGAGCAGCGCTTGGGCCCGGTCGGGGTCGTAGGCGTAGGGGTCGTAGTCGACCCCCCGGGAGTCGTCGAAGAAGGGGGAGGGGATGCTGATCGGGCTCCACTGGGGCACACCCAGCCCCTGGTAGATGTTGTCGATGAGGTTCTGCTTGTCCACGGCAAAGGCCAGGGCTTGGCGGAACTTCACCTCGCGGAAGACCTCCTGGAGGGCGAGCTTGAGGGGGTCACCGGGGTAGCCGCGCTCGCCCACGTCCTGGTTGAGCACCACCCACGTCGTCCCGAAGGTGGGCCCCCCCAGGATGGGGAGCCAGCCCTTGGCGTCGGCGCTCTTTACGATCTCCGGCCAGTCCTTGGGCCGCGGGGCGAAGACGTCGATCTCCCCCGTCTTGAACTTGGCGAACTCCGTGTTGCGGTCCTTGACGATGAGGAAGACGTACTCCTCGAGATACGGCAGCTGCACCCCGTTGGGGTCCACGCGCCAGTAGTAGGGGTTGCGCCGGAGGACCACCTGCTGTTCCACGATGTAGCGCTCGAGCACGAAGGGCCCCAGCCCCACGATCTCCTCGGGGTCCGTGGCCGTCGTCCAGGTGTCCATGAACGTTCCGGGTCGGGTGCCCCACTGCCCGGCCTCGATGGGCTCCTCGATCCCCTGGAGCTCCTCGACGGCCCGTTGCAGGGCCGCGCGGGCCTCCTCGACCGCCTCGTCCCCGCCCTCCGCCGGCAGGAGGTCGAGGACCTTCGCAAGGGCCATCGAGAGCTGGAGCGCCGCGCCCTTGGCCTCCTCGACGCTCTCGGCGTTGAGCGCCTCGCTGAGGGCCTCATAGGCCCCCTTCAGCTCCTCCAGCTGGGCCGCGGCCCGCTCGGCGAGCTCCTCCTCGGGGGCGTCGGGGTTCGCCGCCCGCAGCCCCCGGACGAGGGCTTCCTCGATGCGGGCCTCGGCGTCCACCACCGCGCAGCGGGAGCGGCTGTAGTGCCGCCAGGCCCCCGGGGCGGTGCGGGCCACCCGGTCCTTGAGCACGTGCTGGGGCAACACCACGAACTGGGAAGCCGTGTCGTTGAAGAAGGGGCGGAAGACCGAGGGCAAAATCGCCTTCACCGTGTAGTCGTCCACCTTCACGTAGCGGATCGGCTTCCCCTGGACGAAAAAGGAGTCCCGGGCGTTGTTGGGCACGTCGCAGTTGAGGATGATGTCGTTTACGGTGAAGATCACGTCGTCGGCGGTGAAGGGCTCCCCGTCGGAGAACCTCACCCCCCGACGGAGGTAGAACGTGACCTCCAGGCCGTCCTCGGAGATCTCCCAGCTCTGGGCCAGGCCCGGCATCGGTTGGTAGTCCACCGGGTTCTGGTCCACCAGGCCCGCGTGGAGGCGGAAGATCACCACCGTGGAGCTGGTCTCCTGGGCGGCGTAGGGGTTGAACGTGCGCGGGGGCTCGAAGCTCGAGTCGACGAAGCGCCCTCCGGGGATGCCCGTCTCCAGCAGGCCGTAGCCCTCGTCGATCACCTGGGCGTCGGGGGGGACCTCGCCGGGGCGCACGCCGGGGTCGACCGCGGGCTCGATGACGGTCAGGGAGAAGGTCCAGTCGAGGATCTCCACAAGGTGAGGGCCGACGCCCTGAAGGTCCGTGAGCTCGAAGCGCAGGGGCTTCGTCTCGCCGGGGGCCAGCGAGACCGTTTGGGTCTCGATGACCTCGCCGTCGAGCTTGAGCTCCACCGCCACCTCCGGCTCCGGGGTCCCCGTCCCCGTGGGCTGGACCCAGACGTAGAACGTCGCCGAGCCCCCGGTGACCACGTAGCCGTTGGGGGGGAACGCCTCGGCGCGGACGACCGTGGCCGGGAGCTGCGGCCGGGCGGCCGGTCCGACCGGCCCGGTCGGGGTGGGAACCTTCTCCGGCCGGATGGGCTGCTCCTCCCCGCCCATCGGCTCCTCCTCCGTCAGCTTGAGGCCCTCGTCCCCCTCCTGCGCGCCGACGGCGGGCGGGGACTCGGTCTCCTCCGCCTTCGGCGGGGTCGGCTCCGTCCTCGCGACCTCCTCGGGCGGGGTCGGCTCCTCCTCCGGAGCCTGCGCGCTCTGCGGGCCGCCGCAGCCCGCCAAGACCAAGACCAACCCCAGCACCGCCACTGCCCACACGACGAAAAGCCCGCGCCGCATCGTCATGACATCGCCCTCCTCCCGGCTCGCTCCTCGGTCCGTCTCGTCTTAGCCTTCCGGTCCGCGATCCCGATTGCTTCCCCTTCCGCCGTTCCCGTCGGGGTATGCGATTCCCGGTCCGCGGTCACGGCCCACAGACCACGGTCTAGACGGTCTAGACGGTCTAGACGGTCTAGACGGTCTAGACGGTCTACACGGCCTTTACGACCTTGCCCGCCTTGAGGCACTTGGTGCACACGGTGATCCGGACCCGGCGCCCGTCCATCCAGGCCCGCACCTTCTGAAGGTTGGGCTTGCGGGTCCGCTTGTTGCGGTTCCCCGCGAAGCTCACCTTGTTGCCGAAGCTCGTCTTCTTCCCACAGATCTCGCAGACGGCCACGCTCGTTCACCTCGCTTGCTCGTCCGTTTCGTCCGTCGTTTATTATTTGCCCTTGACCTTCTTGATCTCCTCGATGAGGGCGGGGACGACCTCGTGGAGGTCGCCCACGATCCCGAAGTCGGCCCGCTGGAAGATGGGGGCCTCGGGGTCCTTGTTGATGGCCAAAATGTACTTGGCGCCCTTTACGCCCACGATGTGCTGGATCGCCCCGGAGATGCCGCAGGCGATGTACAGGTCGGGCGCGATCTGGACGCCCGTCTGGCCGATCTGGTCGGAGTGGGGCCGCCAGCCGTTGTTGGTGGCCACCCGCGAGCCGCCCACGGCGCCGCCCAGCAGCTCCGCCAGCTCCTCCAAGATCTTAAAGCCCTCGGCGCTCCCCACGCCGCGGCCCCCGCCGACGACCACCTTGGCCTCCGTGAGGGGCACGCCCTTCTGTTCCCGCTCCTCCCGGGCCACCACCCGCACCCGCCAGTCCGCCTCCTCCAGCGTGGGGCTGAACGCCTCGACGGCGATCTCGGGGGCGGGGGCGGGCTCGGCACTCACGGCGTGCGGCGCCACGGTGAGCAGCTTGGGGTCCGCGCGGAGTTCGGCGTCCTCGAGGAGGCTCCCGCCCCAGCGCAGGCGGGTGACCTCGAAGACCCCGTCCTGGGGGCGGATCTCCGTGCAGTTCGAGGCCACGGGGACCCCCAGGAGCGCCCCCGCGTGGGCCATCACCTCGTTGCCGCGGTCCGTGCCCGCGGCCAAAACCGCCCGGGGATTTTTTGCCCGGACGAGCTGGGCGACGCTCTTCCCCCAGGCGCGCGGGGCGTAGTCGCCCAGCCCCTCGTGCTTTGCCTCGTAAATTTTGCTTACGCCGTGCTCCTTGAGCGTCTCTTGGAAGGCGGCCGCGTCCGCGCCGAGGAGGACCGCCTCCACGGGGGAGCCCAGCGCGCGGGCCAGGGTGAGCATCTCCAGCGAGGCTTCGTTCAGCTTTCCGCGATCGTGCTCGATGACGCCCAGGATCATCTAGATCACCCCGATCTCCTTGAGCTTCTCGACCGCCTTGGGGACGGCGGCGACCCCTTCACCCAGGATCTCGCACTCCCCGCCCCGTTCCGGCGGCTTGCGCAGCCCCTTCTTGACCAATTGCATCGCGGGCTTTTCGGGGGTAAGACGCCGGATCTCCTTCTTCTTGGCCGTCATGATCCCCCGAAGCGAGGGGTGGCGCGGGACGTTGATCCCCTCCTTGACGGTGACGACGCAGGGCAGCGGCAGCTCGTAGATCTCCCAGCCCCCCGACGCCTCGCGCCTCGCTTGGGCCTTGCCGTTCTCGACCTTCAGGCCCTTGACCCCGGCCACGCAGGGGCGGTCGAGGGCGTCGGCCACCCGCACGCCCACCTGATAGTAGCCCGCGTCGGCCGACTCGTTCCCGAACAGGACGAGATCGAACGGCCCGTCGGCCGACTCCAGCTCCCGGACGGCCTGGGCGATCGCCTGGGCGGTGGCGGCCGGGTCCCACTCGCTCCCGTCCGTCTCGAGGAGGACGCCCTTGTCGATGCCCTTGGCCAGGGCCTCGCGCAGCTGCTCGGCCGCCGCCTCCGGCCCCAGGGTGAGCACGGCGGACTCCCCGCCGTGCTGCTCCACCAGGCGTATGGCCTCCTCCACGGCGCACTCCTCGTGCGGGCTGATCGTGAACTCCAAATTCCTCGTGTCGATGTCCCGGCCGTCGGGCGTGAGCTCAAAGCGGGCGCCCGTGTCCGGCACGCGCTTCACGCAGACCAGCACTCTCATCGTCGTCGATCCCCCTTTGGCCTTGGACGGTCGTCGTTGGATCTTTCGTTCCCGTCGTTTCGCCGAGGTTGAGCATGGCAGCCTCACGCCGGCGCGGGGGAGACGGCCCTTCGCCTCCCCGGGATCGGGGAGCGGGTTGAGGCCCGGATCGGCGGCTCCTGGACGTAGAGGGGCTCGAGCTCGTAGCGCTCGTCCCGCCCCCTGCGGGCGAACCCCTCCCGGCCCAGCCGGGCGATCTCCACCCCCGAGGGGAGGTTCAGGCTCCGGGGGGCCAGCACGACCCCGTCCCCTGAAACGGCGCCGAAGGCCTCGCGATGGGCTTCCACCCCCGGGCCGATCAAAAGGGCCTTCCCCTCGGTGGCCCCCCCGGCCCGCAGGCGGGCGAGCAGCTCGTCCCGGGCGAGGACCCGGGGGGCGAGGATCTCCCGGCCCCGGTGGAAAGCGCTCGCGTAGAGCCAATCGCGCCGGTCGGGGAGGAGGACCCAGACGGGGCCCGGCCAGTGGGCTGCTTTACGGCAATAGACCTCAAAACCCGAGACGCCCACCAACGGGATGCCCAAGGCCCGGGCGAGCCCCTGGGCGGTGGCCAGCCCGATGCGCAGCCCCGTAAACGATCCGGGTCCGCGCGAGACGGCGATCAGATCCAGATCCCGCTTGGAGAGCCCCGCAAGCGCGAGGGCGGCCTCCACGGCGGGCAGGAGTTTTTCGCCGTGGGCCATCGTCGCCTCGAAGACGAGGTCACAGAGGGGCCGATCGTCGTCGACGAGGCCGACGCAGCCCTGCTCCCCGGCCGTCTCCAACCCCAAGACGCGCATATCGGTGCATTGTAAGCGACCGGATGCCGTTGCGCAAACCCTCACCCGCCCCCCAAGGGACGGGAGGGGAAGGTGGCGGGACGGCGGGCGGCCTCGGCCGGGGGCTAGGCTAGGGCTAGGGCTATAGCTAGAAGCTCACGCTCATCCCCAACCGGACCCCGAAGCGGAGGGGCTTGAGGTCGAGCGTGACGTCGGCGCTAAAGCGCAGCCGTTCCCGGGTCACGATCGTCTCCAGGCGGAGCTGGGCCGGGGAGAGGGTCGCGTTCGCGGGATCGGCCTCCGTGAGGAGGAGCCGCCCCTGGAAGACGACGTTCTCGAGGGAGCGGCGGACCCGGATCTCCTGGCGGACGAGCTTGGCCCGGGCGATCCGCTCCCTAGCCCCGTCGGAGTCGATATCGTCCAACACGGGCCGGAAGAGGCTGCTGCTGCGCACGTCGAGCTTGTCGATCGAGAAGCGCAGCTGCACCTGGCGGCGGACCAGCGTGAGGTGGGTCTCCTCGACCCCGTCGTCGTCGCCGTCGAAGTTCAAGGGGCCGTAGCGGTCGTCGACCTGGAAGATCCCGTCGATCTTGGCGCTGAGGCGGGCGCTGAAGCTGAGGAGGCGCATCTGCAGCTGCTCGTCGAGGCCGAGGTTCAGCGTAAAGCGCCCCAAGGCGTCGGCGACCGCGCGGGTGTGGGTGGCGCTTACGCGGATCTCGGTGACGCGGTCGACGTCGAAGTCGGTGAGCACGCGCACCGCGGTGTCCGGCAGCAGGGGGATCGCCCCCACCTGGAGGGAGCCGCGGTCGAATTGGGCTCGGAGGTCCTCCCCCCCGCGGAAGCGCAGCGCCAGGCGGGTCCCCACCCCGCCGGAGGTCCGGCCCTGGACGGTGACCGTGTCCCGCCAGCGGAACGAGGGGGTTTGCACCGTGCCCGCGTTCTGGAGGGTAAAGAAGTTCACCAGCCGCAACCCGGGCTCCAGGAGCGCCTCCAGCCGGACGTTCGTGAGCCGAAAGGCGGTGGGGTCGGCGAGCAGACCCCCGCTCACCTGCTGGGCGAAGATCACGTCCTGGCGGAGGCGAACCCGCCCCGGCAGCGTCGGCGGCCCCTCGAGCACCTCCAGGGTGTCGCTGAAGTCGAGGTCCCCGAAGGGGGCCGCTTGGACCGTCCCCACGATCCGGGCCGCTCCCGGCGGGGTGCCGTCGGGCACGGTGGCTAGATAGCGGATCGTCTCCCGCGACCCGGGCGCGCCCAGCTCCAGCGTCCAGCGGACCGCCGCGGGGGTGAGCCGCGTGGCCGTCGGCTCGATCGGGTCGAGCGTCCAGCCGCGGGGTAGCTCCTCCTGGACGACGATCTCCGTCCCCGTGAGGTCTTGCAGGGCCTCGACCAAGATGACGACCTCGAAGGTCTCCCCCGGGCGGACCGCCGCGGGGAACGAGCGCAGCACCTTAACGAAGTCGTTTTGGCGCAGGGTCCGCTTGAGCGTCGCTCGGGGCTCCTCCACCCCGGGGAAGTTCGCCTCCCAGGTCAGCCAGGCCAGCGCCAGCCCCAACCGCGTGAACACGAAGGTGTTGTCCGTGCCCACCACGGGGTACTTGAGGTTGAGGTCGAGCTGGGCCGTCACCCCCCACAGCAGGGGAAGCTCCTCCGCCCCCGCGGGGAACGGCGCCGTCTCCCCCGTGTCCGGGTCGGCGAGGAGAAAGTCGAGCAGCGGCTCCAGATCCAGATCGAGTTGGAAGCGGCCCGTTAGCTCCTGGGCTTCGGCTCGGCCCCCCGACCCGCCGCCGAAAAGCGGGCCGAGGCCGAGCGCGATGCCGAGGCCGAGCGCGACGACGATCCAAACCCTAGAGGGCTTCGAGAGCCCCGCGTGCCCCCTCTCACCGAACATGCCCCCTCCTTGCGCCCTTTTGGGTTGATTTTCGATGCCAAAAGCCAGCTCCGTTTGTAGCCGATTTTTTTGCGGGTTGTCAAGTCCTCCGGTCCCACCCCCTCGGTTCGATGCCCGGGGTTTCGTTTCGGGCGGGGGCTCACGCCCCGAAGAACCCGCCGCACGAGCCCGTGAAGGGGATCGTCGTGGACGCCGTGGTCGAGTCGCCCGCCTCGTCGGTGACGGTCAGCGTCACCGTGACGTCGTAGGACCAGAGCCAGTCGACGCCGTCGAAGGCACACACGAGGTTTTCGACGAAGAAGGCGCACGCCCCGTCGAAGCAGTCCGAGCTGTTGTTGGGGGCCTGATCCGTGGCCGTCCCCAGCGGGCCGAAGTCCCAGGCGTACGTGATCGCATCCCCGTTGAGGTCGATGGCGGGCAAGCCCAGGATCTCGGCGTCGTAGTCGTCGTAGCCCCAGAGGAAGAGGGAGAAGCTCACGTCCACCCGGTCGCAGAGCACGACCCCGCTGTCCAGCGAGACGGGCGTCCCGCCGACGTCGAAGCTCCCTTGGATCGTGTAGGCCCCGGCGGTCACCGTCGTCGGCGGGTACAGCTCGTACTCGAGGGTGTAGCGCCCGCCCAGCGCGTCGAGGTCCACGGACCCGATGAGCTGCGACTCCGTCCCGCTGCAGGAGATCGCTGCCACGATGTTGAAGGAGGCGTCGTAGTCGAAGCAGTTGTTGAAGGTCCACCCCGAGGGCGCGGTCTCCGTGATCGTCACGGGGCCGGAGCCCTCGAGGGTGAGGACGACGTAGACGCCCACGGACAGGGCGTTCCAGATCCCGCAGATCGCCCCGATGGGGTCGCACTCGGTGGAGATCTCACGGCGGATCGTGACCCCCCCGGCGGTCGTCTCCAAGAGGGGGTCACCGGAGCCGTAGAGGCTCGCGCAGCCGTTGCAGGCGGTACTCGCGAAGCCGCTCGGCTGCGCGGGTTGGGGCTTTTGGGGGTCGCGGTCGGGCGGGGAAAAGGGCCCCCCGCCGCCCTCGGCCGCCTCCCAGTCGAAGACGGCGTAGGGGGGGATGTTGGCCACCGTGAGCGTCCGGGTCCGGGCGTCCGTGGCCCCGTCCCCGTCCGTCACGGTGAGGGTCAGCGTCACGTCCCCCCGGTAGAGGGTGCCCAGCGTCGGGTCGGCGTAGAAGAGCAACGTCGGCTCGGGGAGCGTCTCGCAGCCCGGCCCATCCCAGCACTCGTACTCCACCAGGCCCTCCACGGTCCAGCTCCAGTCGGCGATGGAAAACCACGGCTCGCTGTCGTAGGAGAGGTCCGTCAGGGCGACGGGCCCCGCGTCGCTCGGGACCAGGGGATCGCCGCAGGCGGTCCCAAACCCGAACACGAAGTCCTCATCGGGCAGCCCCAGGTCGGCGCAGGTGGGGGCCGCCGGCCCCAAGAACGTCCCCTCGAAGTCGGCCACCGGCGGGACGTT
>JALUUA010000086.1 GCA_027021605.1 Candidatus Bipolaricaulota bacterium
ATCGTCCTCATCGTCCGCATCGGGACCCGAGCCCGACCCGACCTCCCCGCGCTCACGCCGTCCCCCTCCCGCTAGAGGAACCCGCCGCGGGCGAGCAGGACCCCCCAATAGGCGATCGCCAGCGAGAGGAGGAGCATCGCCCAGCCCATTCCCGCCGCGAGCCTCCGCAACCTCTCCCGCTCCCTCCGATGGGCTTCCGGGTCGGGAGGGGGCGAGCGCAGGAGCGCGGCGGCCCTCGGCCCCACCCGGACGTCGTGCCACAGGGTGATCGCGACCAGGAGCGCCACCCACGCCAGCTTCCACAGCAGGGCTCGGCCGAACGGGCCCGCAAAGAGCGTCCCCTCCCAGAGGTCGGCCCAGCCGTAGCCGCGAAGTCCCAAATTGAAAATCCCCGTAAGGAGTAACAGTGCAAGGGAACCCCAGCCGACGGCCCGGTAGCGCAGGCCGATTTCCTCTAAGAGCCGGGGGGCGACGCGCTCGTAATCGGGATCGGGGCGGCGGAGAGCGGGTGTCACCGCCGCCCCCAGGAAGACCATGCTCCCGATCCAGACCCCCGCGGCCACGATGTGCAGCCAGAGCGAGAGCGTGTAGAGCGCGTTCATCGAGGGCTCTAGTAGATGTCGTGCACCGTGTTGTAGACGTTGAACTTGCCCGTGGGGGTGACGATTCCGTCCTTGATGCGGGCCACCTCCTCCAGGGTCTTGTCGTCGTAGATGACGATCTCGCCCTCCTTGCCGGGGACGCCCTTGCGGCCCCAGACGCTCACCCAGACTTGGGTGCCCTGCTTGTTGTACTCGAAGTGGACCGCCCGGCCGTAGTCGGCCACCTCCCAGCACTTGGCGATCTCCAGGGTGCTCTTGTCGATGACGCAGACGCTGCGCTGCAGCTTCTCGTCGGGGTTAAGCGTAAAGTCCACCCAGATCCAGCGGCTCTTGGGGTGCGTCTTGATGAAGAGGCTCCCGCCGCCGGGGAGTTCGATGTCCTTGACGACCTTCCAGGCGTATTGGGGATACCGTTCGGGGTCGGCGCCGATGACGGACGCCTTCCCCTCCCCGAGGTGCACCGTGGCCCAGACAGGGCCGTACTCGGGGTGGACCCAGTTGGCCCCGCGGCCGGGGTGGGGCTTGTTCCCCGTCTCGATGATCGCCTCGATCTCCTCCTCGACGGTGTCGACGACCACGATCTTGTTCTTCATGTTGGCGGCCACCAGGAAGTAGGGGCTGGGGCCCCGGGGCTCGGTACCCTCCCAGGCCAGGGCCCAGCCGCCGTCGTGGAGGAAGAGCTCGGCCTCGAGCATCTTGATCGTGGGGTTGTTCGGGTCGCTGTAGTCGACGAGCCAGACTTGGCCCGTCTCCTTGACGTTGATCACCCACTGGGGCCGCGCTTGGGAGGCGACGATGCTGGCCACCCGGGGCTCCGGGTGGTACTCCTCGGTGTCGTAGGTGTAGCTGCGGGTGCTCACGATCTTGAAGGGCTCGAGCGTGGCCCCATCTAAAATCACGAAGTGGGGCGGCCAGTAGCAGCCGACCACGGCGTACTTGTCCTCGAAGCCCTCGTACTTGCTCACCTCCACGGAGCGGGCGTCGTAACACACCTGCACCTCGGCGACCTTGTCGGGCTTCTCCATCCAGAGGTCGATCAGCGTCACCTTGCCGTCGCGGCCGATGGTGTACACATATCGCCCGGAGGCGCTCATGCGGGAGATGTGGACGGCAAAGCCCGTGTCCACGGTGCTTACGACCTCGTAGGTGTCGCCGTCGACGATGGCGACCTTGCCGATGTCGCGCAGCGTGACGGAGAAGAAGTTCTGCCAGTCGCGGTCGTGCTGCGGGGCGGTGGGCCGCCGATCCGGGGGCACGAGGAGCTTCCAGCTGTCGAGCATTTTCGCGAGGGGCAGCTCCGGGGGCTCCGGCGGCTCGTGCTGGATGAACTTGGCCATCAGCTCCGTCTCCTCGCGGGTGAGGACCCCCTGCTTGCCCCAGTCGGGCATCCCCCGGGGCGTGCCGTTGTAGATGATCGCGGCCAGGGCCGCCGTCCCCTTGGGCAGGGTGCGGTCCGGGGTGAGCGGCGGGCCCGTCGCCCCCTTGCGCAGCACGCCGTGGCAGCCCGCGCAGCGGTTGAAGTAGATCTGCTGGGCCGTCCGGAGCTCCTCGTCCGTGAGGGGCGGGGCCTGAAGCGCCTCGAGGACCTCCTCGAGGGGCTTCGTCTCCGCCCTCGCCCCGTCCGGCAGGGAGCTTAGATACTTGACGATCGCCTCCAGCTCCTCCTCCGAGTAGGAGATGATGGGCATCATGTCCGAGCAGGGGCCCGCGGGACAGTCCTTGACGATGTACGCCTTGGGGTTCGTGATGGACTCCCGGATGTACTCCTCGGGGTTGGTGGCCTGGCCCGTGTAGTCGGGGTCTTTAAGGCGCTCGGCGGCCACCTTCCCGATGGCGGAGAGATCCGGCCCCAGCGTCCCCTGCGCGCCGGGGACGCCCGGGATCACGTGGCAGGCCCCGCAACCCCCCTGCTGAAGGGCGGCGATCGGGTCCGCCTCGATCCGGTCCGCTTCCTCCGCCTCTGCCCCTGCTTCTGCTTCTTCCTCCGTCGCTTGGGGCTCCGGGGCCCGCGTATCCCTCTCGCGATCCTGCAAGTCCGTTCGCTCCTGCCGGGTCGCCACCGGCTCCTCCGCCCTTTGGCCGCAGGCCGCAACTCCCAGCAGCACCAAGGCCAAGAGCCCCAGAATCGGCCACAGCCTCCCTCGTGCGATCATGTTTCCCCTCCCTCACGGATCACGAAACGGTCCTTTCCTCGCTGGGATGCCCGCATCGCAGCGGGCATCCCCACACGGCAACTTATCGTCCAACGACAATCGACAATCCACCATAAAAGATAAGCGCCTCCGGTGACAAGGCGGTAACACCCCGGACGCGCGTCACCGCTCGAGGAAGCGATCATCCCCGGGGTCGTAGCGGAGGGTGAGGACGCGGCCCGGTTCCAAGCGAACCTCCCCCGAGAAGACCTCCCGCCAGCGCGCGCCGTCGGGGTTCATCTCGACGCGGAGCGCGTAGGAGCCCGTGGGGAGGACCCACGTCTCGACGGCGCGGATCAGCCCCTCGTGG
>JALUUA010000087.1 GCA_027021605.1 Candidatus Bipolaricaulota bacterium
AAGCAGCCCTCTTCGTCTGTCCTCACGATCGCTTGAGGGGAGTTGAGATCATCGCTTGCGGCCCACACATACGCGGGAAAGGGGCAGCCCTCGAAGTCCCGAACTTGTCCGCTGAGTTTGTGCACGACCAGCGGCAGGGTAAGCTCTTCCGCGTTTACATTGCAAATCACCCGGAGCTGCACTTCTGAAAGCTCAGGATTGGCGAACGATCGATGCACGAAGAACAGCGTCTTGTGCGTTGAGGAAGCCTCAAACGTTTGCCTAAGCTGCGCAGGCGAGAGGAGTTCTACCGTGTACTCGCCGGGCGAAAGGTCGCAGAGCAAAAGCTCCAAGAAGGGCTCGCTCCTCATGGGATAATCGTGGCCCCAGATGTCGGTGAGCGTCGCTCCCTCCAAGGGCGGATTGGGGTAAAGATACGCTGCCGCTCTCACTGTGGTAGTCTCCCTCTTCGCTTCACCGCATGGATTGCTTGCGAAACGAGGCGCTCCCACGGCCCGCTTGCCTTAAAGAGATGCGTCTTGCAGCGACAATCGCTGCTGCCGAAGCCCCGGACGGCGGGCTCGAAGTGCTTCCCCAGTGCCTGGGCCAGCGCGCACTCCCGCTTCCCCTGGGTCTTCAGCACGAAGACGCCCTTGATCTCCCCCAGCGCCAACAGGTAGTCGATGTGCCAGCGCCGGGTTTGGTTTTGGCCCGAGGCTACGGCCCGATGGCGCTCCACGCGCTTTAGGCCGCCGGGGCCGAGGGCGGAGCCCACATACAGATAGAGCCCGTCGAAGCGCTGAAGCCCCAAGCGCCCGACTTCCATCGTGCCGCGGGCCTCGACGGCCAGAACGTAAACGCCCGTGTCAGTCCGGATATTCAAACGGAATCCCCCGATGCAGTCCCAGCTTGCGGGCATACTCGACGACCTCGCGATACTCCTGCGAGGTGATGGGCCGCGCGAGCTCGGGATGCTCGTGGGCCTTGTACGCGGGGTAGTACTGGGCCATGATGTTGACCCACGAGTCACGAGAGAGTTCGTTGGCGATGAACTCCAGCACCTTCTTCGAGCCCGCGACGTCGTTGGGCATCACCAGGTGGCGAATGAGGAGCCCGCGCTTGGCCAGCCCGTTCTCGATCACCAGATCCCCCACCTGGCGGTGCATCTCTTGGAACGCCACCCGGGCCACCTCCCAGTAGCCCTTGACGCCCGAGTACTTCTGAGCCACGCGCGAGTCGCTGTACTTGAGATCGGGCATGTAGATGTCCACGACGCCGTCCAGCAGCCTCAGCGCTTGGATCGAGTCGTAGGCGCTCGTGTTGTAGACGATCGGCAGCCGGAAGCCCCGCTCGACGGCGAGGAGCAGCGCTTCCAGGATCTGGGCCACGACGTGGCTGGGGGTCACCAGATTGAGGTTGTGGCAGCCCATGCGCTGCACATCCAAAAAGATCTCGGCCAGCTCCTCGGGGGGAGTTTCGGACCCCCACTTTAATTGGCTTATCTCATAGTTTTGGCAAAAGACGCAGCGCATTTGGCATCCGGCGAAGAAGACGGTGCCCGACCCCCGCGTCCCGCGCAGCACCCGTTCTTCCCCAAAGTGCGGCCCGTGGCTGGCGACCAAAGCGTGGCGCCCGACGCCGCACTCCCCCACCTCGCCCTTCAGGCGATTCGCCCGGCAGACCCGGGGGCAGAGGGTGCACGCCTCCAAGCGCCCGCGGGCTTCCTCAGCGCGCCGGGCCAGTTCCCCGCTCTCGTAGAGGGCGAGGTAGCTCGGATAGGCCATCGCCGTCGTCGCGGCCGTCATCCCGATGCCCGTCTTGCCCACGACCGTCCCCTCCCGGCGCTCTCCGGCGGTCTGGCCGATAAGAGTGTACCCACGGACGGCCCGTCCGTCTTCGCCCTCCCGCGAGCCGCGCCGTCGGAGCGTTACATCGAGTTGCGTCCCCCTGCGGCTCGAACCGCAGGCGCAGGCGGCAGGGGCGGCTTACTCGACGAGCTCCCGGACGTGGAAGCCCCGGCCGGGGGAGGCGACCCAGATCGTCCGGGGGTCGGCCGGGTGGAAGGCGACCCGCAGGGCGAAGGGCCAGGGAAGTCCCTCGTTGACCTCCACCCAGCTCCGCCCGCCGTCGCGGGAGAGGAGGACCCCTCGGGAGGCCGGGTCATAGCCGCCCGCCAGGAACGCGCTGGAGGAGGCTGCCAGAAGCGTGCTTGAGTCTGCAGGGGAGACGGCCACGTCCCAAAGGAAGTCGTCGCTTAGGAGTTTCTCCCACGAGCGTCCGCCGTCGGGGCTAACGTAAAGGCCCCGGCCCTCCCCGTGCACGGCCACGTAAACAGAGCCGGGGCGACGGGGATCGGGCGCGATGGCCGAGACGCCTTCCCAGCCCCACTCCCACGGCTCCCGGCCCGCTGGCCCTGCAAACTCGGGTGGGCCGACCCGCTCCCACGAACCCGGCGCGCCGCCCCGCTCGGAGCGCCACAGCCCCGCCTCGCCCCCGGCGTAGACCCTCAACCCACCGTTGGCAAGGGGGGCCGCGGCGGTAAAGCGGCAGCCGCCGCAGGAAAGAGCTAAATGCCACGTCCGCCCGTCGTCTAAGCTGCGATAGACGTCGCCCCCGGCGGTCACGAAGAGCACGCGGGCCTCCCGGGGGCTGCGGGGATCGAGGGAGAGGCCCAGCAGGAGCGCGGGCGGGAGGCCCGCGGTCGCCTCCCAGCTCCGGCCCGCGTCGACGCTGCGGAGCAGCGTCCCCGGCTCCTCCCACTCGGGGGCTTGAGCCGCCCAGACCACCCCGGGGCGCCCGGGGTCGGCCAGGAGCGCCGTGGCGTTCCCGCCGTGGCCCTCCCATCCGCCGGTGCTTCGGGGGTCGTTGCCGTTGCGCCAGCTCCTCCCCCCGTCGGGGCTCACCCAGAGCCCCAGGTCGGCGTAGCCCCCGTAGACCGTCTCGGGGTCGGCGGCGCTCAGCGCGAGCGTCCAGGGGACGACGTTGTCCAAGCCCCGGGAGCGCCAGCGATCCGGGAAAAGCTCGTCGGTGAAGGGCGCCTCTACC
>JALUUA010000088.1 GCA_027021605.1 Candidatus Bipolaricaulota bacterium
CCACCAGGCTCCCAGGGTGTTGTGCAAGAGGAATTGCACCATGTAGGGCTCGGTGAAGAGCTGGGTGACGGCGGGGAGTTCGTCCGCGCCGATCTTTTGACCCGCTTTGGCGGCCTCGTTCACCTCGGCCTTTCGCTTGGACTGCCAGAACTGATACACCCACCCCAAGGCGTCGGCGGCGGTGAAGACCTCGGAGGGTAGCCCCTCGAGGAGCGCCTCGAGCTTCCGTTGGTGCTCGGGGGCCAGGCGCACCTTCAGGACGGGGTCGTCGGGCCGGAAGATGGCCGGGAGCATCCGGGCGGCGAAGCGGCCCGCCAGCCGCCAGCCGTCCTCCACGCCCTGCTCTCGGGCCAGCTCCCGGCACTCCTCCAGCGTCACCGAGACGTCGTACTCGGGGTGGATAAGCAGCCCGTTTTCGGCCAGGAAGCGGGCGAAGAGCATCCGGTGCCAGTGCTCGTAGGCGCACTCGGCCGCCAAGCGGTCGATGGCCTGCTCGCCGTTTTGGTTGTGGGGGTCGCCGAGCCGACGGGCGTGGGCGCGCAGTTCCTGACGCAGCTCCTGGTCTTCGGCTGACAGCTCCGGATAAGGCTTTGGAAGGGGGACGGCCAGGCGCTCCAGGGCCGCGCGGGCCCCTCGTTCCGCGACCTCGCGGGCCTCGCCCACCGTCTTCTCGAGGTGGCGGCGCAGCTCCTTGCTCAGCGGCTCCCCGACCATGGAATCACCCCCACCGCAGGATCACCGGCCCCTTCTTGAGGGCTTCGCGGATCTTCCGTTCTACTTCCTCAAGCCAAGCCCGCAGCTCCTCCTCCGAGCGGACCATCGCGGGCGGGGGGAGGCTCACCGTGACGGCTTGGGGTTCGAGCTTCTTGGCGGCCTCTTGGAGCGCCCGCTCGAAGCGCTCGGGGAGGGCGTCCGTGCGGGTGGCCCACTCTTCCAGCGAGATCGCCTCCAGCGATTCTAAGATTTCCCCCTCTGTGCCGACGGCGATCTCGGGGACGCCGGTGAGCCCGTGGTGCGCAAGGATCTCGGCCTGCTCCTCGGGCGGGAGGCGCTTCCAGGCGTCGTGGCCCTCCAACTCCTTTCGCTTTTGCTCATACAACTCCGCGTACGCTGAGCGGGCGCTCTGCA
>JALUUA010000089.1 GCA_027021605.1 Candidatus Bipolaricaulota bacterium
GCCTCACGCAGCGCCTGGGTGAGCTTCATCAGCAGGGGCGGGACGGGGTCGGGATTCTCGAGCAGCGCGCGGTTCTCGTGCAGGGCCTCGATCTGAGGCCCGAGCTCCGCGGCCACGCGCAGGGCGCGGGCGTGCTCGTAGAGCCTCTCCAGCGTCTGCCAGCGCGGGAGGCGCTGCTCGATGAGCTCCTTGCGCCGCTGCCACTCTTTGAGGCTTCGGGCCAGCTCCTCGCGGGCCTCGTAGAGGGCCGCCAGCCGTTCGTTCCCCGCCAGCGCCGTAATCTCGTCGAGTCGCGCCGTGCTCGGCGGGGCGGGGCAGGGCGGCTCCCCTCCGGCCTCCCGGGCCAGCTGCGTGAGCGTCTCGAGGAACCGACGGGCCGCCTCCGCCTCCTCGCCTGGCTTCTCGACGGCGATCCCTGCCTCTCGGAAGAGCTTGCGCAGCTCCAGCTTCTGTGCCGTCGTCAGGGTGACGCGCTCGCGCCGGAAATCCGCGTTGGGAATCGTCCGGTGATCGAGCTCTTTGGCGGTGAGGGCCTTCCCGTTCGCGGCCGCCCGCAGGTGGCCCGTGTTAACCAGCACGATCAGCGCGGCATCGATTGCGTCCTTCGGCCAGCCGTAGGGCGGGGCCAGAAAATGATCGCGGATCTGGCGGCCCTTCTTCCCACCTGCGACGAACTCCAGGATCTCCCGACAGACGGGATGCTCCTCGGGCGGACCGGAGTAGCCCACGACCTCCAGGGCGTCCGGATCGCCGTTTCGCGCCCGCTCGTACGCCTTGCCCCAGCCGGCGTGATCCCCCTCGTCGAAGCGGGGGTACAGCCGGGCGAGGGCGGCCTCGGCGGCCTCGCGCACCTTTTCTGTGAAGTTTGCGCCGGTCTTTTCCTCGCCTCCCCCCAGGAAGACGCACGCCCCGGCGAGGACCTCCGCCAGCAGGGCGTCCCGCCGGCGCTCCTCCTCTTGGAGGCGGGTCTCCATCGCGCGGCGCGCCTCGATCCCCTCGGGCGTGGTGGGATGGCCCTTGGCGTTAAGCGTCTCGCGCCGGGCCTTCACGCTCGCCAGGAGCTTGCGCAGCTCCTCGGGCCGGTACCGGGGGAGGAAGACGACGATGAGGGGGCTCTCCGGTCCGGCCTCCCGGGCGTCGGCCACCACGGCCTTCTCGTCGTCGCCCCAGCCGTCCCGCACCCAGACAAGGAGCTCCGGCCCGTCAGCGGGTGGGGGCTCGGAGCCGAAGTGGCGCTTGACCTCCCGGAGGAGCTTACTTTGGCCGTGGGCGATCTTGAGCCCCTTGAGGGCCTCGTCGACGTGGGCGTGCAGCTGATCCGCCCGCTCACCGGCCAGCGCGGCCACGTCGTTCTGCAGCCGGCTGAGGCGCTGGCGATACTCCTGCTCCCAGGCGGCGCCCTCGCGGGTCTGGAGCCGGTACTCCTCCTCCACCCGGATGAGCGTCCCCGCCTCGACCAGCTCCTCGAGCAACTCGGGAACCCGCTTGCGCAGCTCGGCGCTCCCCGCCTTGAGGTCCTCAACGAGCAGATCGGCCAGGGTCTCGGGTGTGGCCCGCACCCCGAGATCCACGTTGAGGTCGCGGAACTTCCCGATGAGGAAGCAAAGCGCACAGAGCCGCGCCTTGAGCTTTCCTTCGGGTGTGCCGTCGTCCAGCTCGTGGATCCGCTCTTGGTATTCCCGCAGGAGCGCGCCGGATTGGACCATCGAGGTCTCGTTCTTCCAGTAGATGAAGTCGGCCGGGACGACCGTCCCAAGGGGCCGTTCCGCGTACTGCCGCACGGCCTCGAAGACGTTGATCAGTTGGTTGCGCAGCTCGGCCTTCGTCCCCGAGGGATCGATCGCCCGCATCGCCTGCTCCCAGAAGCGTCGGCGGACGGGCA
>JALUUA010000090.1 GCA_027021605.1 Candidatus Bipolaricaulota bacterium
ACGCTTGCCGTTTCCGCTGAGGGTCAAGCTGCTCCATCCCCTTTGCCTCCTCCTTTCCGTAGAAGAGTTGAAGCTTGATCGCCGCGGCCAGCGCTTGGACCCGCCACGTGTTCTGACGGTCTTGCAACACGTTGGGCAGGCGGAACCGGCGCAGGGCGGCTTCCAACAGCTCGTGGGGTGGGTCGTACCCGAGATAGGCCGTGCGCAGCAGCCCGCGGGTGACGTTCGGGCTGGCCCCCTCGCAAGCTTGCACGAGCGTGCGAATGGATAACGGCCGGGGCTCGTCTCCCCAGGGGGAGACGATTCGGGTGGCCTCCAAGAAGCGCCTCAATCGTTCCTTCAGATCGGCCAACGATACGCTGATCCACTCGCGCACGGCGATGCGACCCACGTTCGGAGATAGGACGGCCAAGCAGAAGCCGTAGTCGTCCAACCGCAAGTTCGCCTCCTTGGGCTTCCAGGGGAGGTCCAGAAGCTGATCCAGTTGGGAGAGGGTGCGCTGCGGAGCTTCTTGGTCTCGGTCCTGAGTGCGTTGCTCTTCTAAAACGGCGCTGGACAGCGCAAGGATCTCCTCCGGACTCAGCTCAATTCCCTCCCCGATTTGTAGGGAGCCTCCCCGATCCTTGAGCCAGAAAAGGGCGATCTGATTCGTCAAGCCGTCGCGGTTCCTCGCATCCCAAATGAGATTTTTTCGGTGTTGATCGCTGTTGGAGAGGTAGTTGAACGCCCGCGCGGCCAGGTCGCCGCAGACGAAGCAGAGCCCTAAGCGGGCCCGCTTGAACGCCTCCCGCCCGGCTACATGGGAGACGAACGCATCAGCGTTGAGCGAGTGCAGCGGGACGGTGCTCGTGAGCTTCACCTTCGGGATCTTGCCCACCAGGAGCCGCCGTTCCCCGCAAACCGCGCACTCCCCCTGGATGGCTGAGGTGCTCCCCTGAGGTAGACTACGCTCGGCCAGCTCATCGATCCAAAACGCTTTCACGTCGGGGTGCTCAAATAGATGACGTTCCTTGAGGGGTCCCTCTTCCGGCACGAACGAAACCCAATCTTTGGCTTCGATCCTTTCGTATTGGGGATCTTTCTGAATCCAACTCTGTTCTAGAGCTTGCAGAAGCCATTCGACGGCTTCTCGGAGCGCGGGATCTTGCACTCGGGGGGAGGCCAAAAGTTTCTGAATGAGGGCCTTGAACGCGTGATGCTTCTCCTCCGCTCGACGGTCAGTTCCCCTTTTGGTCTTCGCGACCCCCAGCGCGTAAGCGGCCTCGTCCGCCAGGGGATGCGCGCGGATCGCCGACGTCCGCCCATCGAAGGGACGAGGACGGTGAAGCTCTGTCTCGCGAATGTAGACCCTATTAGGGTAGAGGTGAACGACCCAGCGAATGGGCTCCCGATAGTTGTAGAAGCCCACCGGGAGCAGTTTTCCTTCGGCTTCCAGCTCCCTTCCCAGCTCGACCAGCTCTTTAAACATGGCCTTCCTCCAGGCGGTACAGCTCTCGATACTTCTCCGGCGGGACGCGGAGCCAGCCCTTCTCGAGGCGGGCGTGGAAGAAGAGGGGCTGCGCGTAGCCCTTCACCCGCTTCGGGCCATCGGGGCCGTGTTGGATGAACTCCAGCTCGGCCCGCTCCTCGTCGGGCACGAACGCGATGTCGAAGAGCATCAAGCCTAGGTCGAGATCGATCGGCTCGGGGACGTCCCTTTCACCGGGAGGGGCAAAATACGCGGAAAACTCCCGCGTGCCCAGGTAGGGCGTGAAGAAGCACTGTCCCCGCTCCACCCGGCGGCGGAACTGGTCGAGGTATTTGTAGATGGGATCGGTCGCGTGGGGGCGCAGCACCATCTCGGCGCGAATGAGGTACGCGACGTCCTTGAGCACCAGGCTCGTGCGCTGCTGGCGCTGGTCCTCCACGAAGGCGGGTCGCTCCCCCTGGCGATCCGCAAGCTCGTTGCGCAGGAGGCTCACGGTCGTGCCCTGTTTGAGAACGCCGATCTCGCGGATCTCGTAGCGGAACTCCGGCTTCCAGAGGATGGCCTCGAGCACGCCGCGGGCGGCGCTGGGCGTAATTACGGGATAGCTCACCCGCTCGACCTTGAACTCAGGCCGCGAGAAGCAGGCGTACTCGCCCCAGATCTTAATCTCGATCATGACCAACTCCTTCTAGCTCCTTAATGTGAACCTCGACTGCTTCAACTTCCCCAAAGAGGGCATACTCTAGCTCAAACTCGAATTGAGCGATGATCGCTGCCCTCTGGCTATTCGAGATCCCACACTGGTGAAGGGCTCTCTCCAGCGCTCCAGCTGCGAGATCGATGAGGCACTGACCCTTCATCTTCCTTGTAACTGTCATTTCGACCCATCGTACCACCCCGTCGTCCATCGTGCAAGTTACCACAACATGCAAATATAAACGTGATTTGCTATATTACTTCTTGTAAAACCACCAGCGTGAGCTGAGGATTGAAACCTTGTCACTGTGAGAGCCAAAATGGCGGCATGTTCCTCATCACGTGCCGCCATTTTCCTTCTCATCAACAATCAAGTCTTCAGGATCATGCACTGTCTCCACGATTCCCTTTCGTGGGTCGTAGCTTCTCTGCCAGAGCCAGCGATACAGCCCTTCGGTCACGGGCTCCACCCAGCCCTCTTGCTCCAAACGTCGGACGTCCCGTTTGTAGAGGCTCACGACGTACGGCTGAAGCCGCTGCCACGCCTGCCACCCCGGAGACTTTTGCCACTCCTCTAGCCGTTCTTGAGCTTTTCCGTAAGGAACCACTATCGGTACCGTCTCCTCCTCGATGAGCCGATACCGTTCTGCCACTTCGGGATAGTTCAGCTCCGCCCGAAACCCCTGCACACCCTTCTTGTCAAGCTCAACGTCGGCGTACAGCCTGCGAAAGTACTCCCGATAAAGCTCGGGGTCGTTCAGCCGCTCCGCAGGGTGCTCGTGGAGCAAGAACTTGGCCTTCTCCAGCCCAACGAGATACGGCCCCCGCGGCGCTCCGCCCTCTGCAGGTTCGAAG
>JALUUA010000091.1 GCA_027021605.1 Candidatus Bipolaricaulota bacterium
CCATGGGTGACGGAAAACGCACACGAGCGGCGCGCGTCCTCGTGCTCCTGGGGGCGGTGACGCTGGGCCTGCTCGCTGGGACGGGTCCCGTCCAGCGGGAGCGGGAGGGGGCCTCGATGGGGGCGCGGGCCCAGGAGCCGGCCTCGGTGGTGCTGCGCGTCACCCTCGCCGGGGCGCCCGCGGACGCCCTCGTTGAGGTCGTTCGCGCTGCGGACGGCGGGCTCGTCGGCTTAGAGTACACCGACGTTCGCGCGCCGGGCGAGGCCCGCTTTTCGCTCGCGCCCGGGGACTACGTGCTTTTCGTCTCCCAGGGGGCGGGGTTCACCATGGAGCCCGTGGCCCTGGAGATCACCGCGGAGCCCGGGGCGACCCACGAGCTCTCCGCGGAGCTGGAGAGGCGCTTCGACCCCCGGCAGAGGGGCTACTACGGTGCCGATCTGCACGCCCACTCCGCGGCCAGCGCCCCCGCGATGGAGCGGGATTTCGGCATCCGCAACCACGGGGTAACGCCCGTCGACCAGCTGGTGGCGGTCCAGCGGGCTGCGGACCTCGACGTGATGTTCATCAGCGACCACAACTCCGTCGACGGACACGAGCTTTTCGCCCGGACGGCCGAGGAGCGGGGGCTCCCCTACGTGCTCAGCGAGGAGATCACCACGCTCAAATGGGGACACTTCAACCCCTATTCCCTGGAGCCGGGCGCGCTCGTCCCCTTCAGCCCGGAGAAGCTCCCCCCGGAGTACTTCGCGGAGGCCCGCGCCGCGGGGGCAGAGCTCATCCAGATCAACCACCCCCTCGACCCGCTGTCGGGCTACCTCCTCACGATGAAGGACCCGGCGTTCGACGACTCGTTTGAGGTCGTCGAGGCGATGAACGGCTCCTTCGGGGACGACGACTTCTACGCCGTCGAGCGCCTCTTCCGCTTCTGGAACGAGGGGCGCCGCTACGTGGCCGTGGCCGTCTCCGACGACCACGACTGGAAGGAGTCGGGCGACCGCTACGGCTCCCCCCGCACCTACGTGCACGTCGAGGGGGAGCTGACCGCCGAGCGCTTTCTCGATGCCTTACAGCAGGGACACGTCTTTGCCACCTACGGTCCCCTCGTCTACGTGACCGCAAACGGGGGCGCGATCCCCGGGGACTCCGTCCCGGCCGGGGAGCCCGTTCGCCTGGAGGTTCAGATCGAGAGCGTCTCCCCCTTAGACGGCCTGCGGGCCGAGGTCGTCCGGGGCGGGAGACGGGTGGCCTCTTTCGATCTGGAAGGCCACGAACGGAGCATCGTCTGGGAGGACCCCGAGATCCCCCAAGAGGGGAGCTGGTACGTCGTGCGGCTCGTGGACCCCGAGCGGCGCTACCGGGCGCTCACCAACCCCATCTGGGTCGGGCGCTGAGCCCCCGCCTCCCCCCGTTGCTTCTTTGTTTTCCACACCCTCTATACGAATCCCCCACCCCGGCTCTATAATCCCCGCGGGCTTATTTGGGAACCAGGGAGGGATCCCACATGACGAAGGGACGATGGGCCCTGCTCGTGACGTTGCTGATCGTGGGCGCGGGGGCGGCCCTGGCCGTCTCCCCGCTGGGGATCGGAGGGCCGCCGCAGACCGCACCCCAAACGACGGAACCACTCCAAGGGGGGAAGGCTTCAGCTTCAACCCCAACCCCGACCCCGACCCCGACGGCGTCGGTGCAGCCTCCCGCGGAGGGGATGCAGCGGGGGCCCCGGCCCCAGGCTGCACGGCCGGGCGCAAGCGAAGGGGATCGAGAGCGACTCCGCCGGGAGATCGCCCTTCTGAGGCTGTTGGCCGAGATGGGCCTCACCCGGGAGCAGCTCCAGGCGCTGCAGGCGATCGTAGCGGACCTCAAGACAAAGCGCGACGCCATCTGGCAGGCGCAGCTCGAATTGCGGGATTTCCTGCTGGGGTATTCGGGTCCGGACGACGGGCAGACGCTAGAGGAGGCGCTCCGCCCTTACGAAGAGAAGATCGAGTCCGCCCGCAAGGACTTCCGCGAGGGGCTCCAAGGGGCCGTCGACCGCCTCAAGGGGATCCTCACCCTCAAGCAGGGCGAGGTGCTAAGGGAGTTCTTGCGGAAACACTTCGCCGTCCCGGCGGGGCGGGGGAACGAGGATGAGGAGGAGATCCACCTGTGGCTCTTCCCCCGCCCGCCGTTCCCGCTGCCCAAGGAGGGGAAGATCGAGGTCCACATCCGGGGGCACGGGGGCCCCGGGCCCCGGCGGGACCGCCCCTTCGCCGGGAGCTGGGAGGAGCAGCGGGAGCGCCTCCGGGAGGAGATCGAGGCGCTCCCGGAGCGCATGGAGGGGTGGTTTGCGCCCTGGGACTGGGCCTGGAACTGGGACTGGGGCTGGGATTGGGACGTGCGCGGCGAGGCCGACTGGGAAGCCCTAAGGGAGAAGCTGGAGGCGCTCCGGGAGCAGATGCCGGAGTGGCGGCTCAAGTTCGAGGGGGAACGCCCCCAATTCCGACTGCGGGTGCGGGGGGAGATGCCCTGGTTTGCGCTCAACGCCCTGCTGCAGCGCTTCCTCGTGGAGAACCTCGACCTTTTGGACACGATCCTCACCGAGAAGCTCGAACGCCTGGGGACCCTGCAGCTCTGATGCGCATGAACGGAAGGCCAAGGGGCGGGGGCACTGGGAAGGCGCCCCCGCCCCCTGTAATTTTCGCTACTGCCACACCACCCCCAAGAGGAGCAAAACCCCCAGCCCCACGAGGGCCCAGACTCCCCACTCGCGCGCCCGCTCCAGGGTCCTCCGGGTCTCCTCGCCGACGGCCTCCCAAGCGCTCAGAAACTCCTCCGCCCGTTGGGCCGTCTCCTCGGCCCGGTCGACCAGGCGGGCGGCCCGCTCTGCCGTCTCCTGCAGCAGCTGGAGGAGCTCGACGTCGTTGAGGACGCTTTGGGCCGCCTCCAGGGCGCGTTGCGCTCGGGCGAGGGTCTCGCTCGCCTGCCGGGCGAGCGCCAGCTCGGAGATCGCCCCCGCCCCGACCAGCACCT
>JALUUA010000092.1 GCA_027021605.1 Candidatus Bipolaricaulota bacterium
GCATGTACCCCACCCGGCGACGAAGCTCCAGCGCCTCCTGGGGGCGGGAGACGTCGAAGCCCAGCACCCGGGCCGAGCCCGCCGTCGGGCGCAGCAGCCCCAGGACCAACTTGAGGAACGTCGTCTTGCCCGCGCCGTTCTCCCCCAAAAGCCCGATGCTCCCCTCCGGGACCTGGAGGGTGAGCCCGTCGAGCGCGGGGAAACCGTTGTAGTGCTTCGTGAGGTTCTCGCTCTGGAGGATCGGGGAGGAGGTGGGGCCGGAGCCCGTCATTTTCCTTCTTCTGCGCTGCCCTTAGTCCGCGGCTTCCTCGACCCAGGTGAGTCGGGCCATCTCCGCCCCGTCGCCGCGGCGGGGCGGCAGCTTCAGCACCCGGGTGTAGCCCCCGGGGCGGTCCTTGTAGCGCGGCCCGATCTCCTCGAAGAGCTTTTTGACGGCCTGCTTGTCCTGAAGCACCCGGAAGACCATCCGCCGGTTGTGTGTCGTGTCCTCCTTGGCCCAGGTTACGAGCTTTTCGGCCAGCACCTGGCTCTCCTTGGCCCGGGCGACGGTGGTGTCCACCTTGCCGTGGTGGATGAGGGCCTTGACCTGCCCGGCGAGCATCAGCTTCCGGTGCGAGGGCTGCCGTCCGAGCTTTCGGCCTTTCTTCTTATGACGCATACGCGATCCCTTCCTCTTCGTTCCTCAAGGGCTCAAACGGAGACTAGGACTCCTTCTTGCGCCGGGTGCTGGGCAGCTCGTACCCCAGCTCCTGCAGGCGCTCCTCCACCTTGACGAGCGTCTTCTCCCCGAACTTGTGGATGTCCAAGATCTCCTCGCGGGTGTGCTGGAGCAGATCCCCCAGCGTGATGATGTTCTTCTCCCGGAGGAGGTTGCAGGCGCGCTTGTCGAAGCCCAGCTCCTCTAAGGGCGTCTCCAGCCGCTTGAGTTCCTCCTCCTCCTCCTGGGCCTGGGCGAAGGGGTGCTGGGCGAACTCCGAGAAGAGCTGGAAGTGCTGGATCAGAATTTGGGCCGCGTGGTGGAGGGCCTCCTCGGGCCGCACCCCGCCGTTCGTCTCGATTTCCAAGATGAGACGATCCAAGTCGGAGCGCTCGCCGCGGCGGGTCTCCTCCACGACGAAATTGACCCGTCGTACGGGGGAGAAGTCCGAGTCCACGGCGATGACCCCCAGGGGCATGTCCTCCTTCTTGTTGCGCTCCGCGGAGCGGTAGCCGTACCCGGTCTCGACCTCCATCTCGATCTCGAGCTGCCCGCCCTCGTCGAGGGTGGCGATGTGGAGGTCCTTGTTGAGGATCTCCACCCCGGAGGGGACTTCAATTTGCCCGGCGGTCACCTCGCCGGGGCCCTCGGCAATGAGCGTAAAGCGCCGCAGCTCCTCGCCCCCGTGGGTGATGCGGATCGCCAGCTCCTTCAAGTTCAAGAGGATCTCGAGGATCGTCTCCTTGACGCCGGGGATCGTGTCGAACTCGTGGTACTTCCCGGCGAAGCGCACCCGGGTGACGGCAGCCCCCGGGATCGAGGAGAGCAACACCCGCCGCAGGGCGTTCCCTACCGTGGTGCCGTAGCCCCGCTCCAGCGGCTCCACCACAAAGCGCCCGTAGGTCTCGTCGAGTTCGTCTACTTTGATCTCCGGGATGATGGGGCCGGCGGCCGTCTCGGCCTGCGTCTTGGTCGTCGCGCTCATGCCTCTCGACTCCTCCTTCGTGCCCGCATCATCGCGAGTAGAACTCCACAATCAGGTTCATCCGGACGGATTCGCGCAGCTCATCGACCTTGGGCTTGTCGATCACGCGGATCTGGCCGTTTTGGCGCTCCAGCCACTCGGGAATCGGCTCCTTGCGCTGGGCGACCTCTTCCAGGATGGCTTTAATGCCCTTCTTGGAGAGCGCGCTCTCCTTGAAGGCGATCACGTCCCCGGGCCTTACGAGAAATGAGGGGATGTCCACGCGGCGGCCGTTGACCCAGACGTGGCCGTGGTTGATGAGCTGCCGCGCCTGGTCCCGGGAAGAGGCCAGCCCTCCCCGATACAAGACGTTGTCCAAGCGCCTCTCGAGGAGCTCCAGGAGCATGTCGCCCGTGACGCCCTTCACCTTCTTGGCCAGCTCCATGTAGCGCAAGAACTGCCGCTCGCGGACGCCGTACATCCGCTTGAGCTTCTGCTTCTCCCGCAGGCGCTGGGCGTACTGCGAGGTGCGCCGCCACCCACCCCGGTGCACCCCCGGCGGGTAATTGCGGCGCGTCACGGGGCACTTCTCCGTGAGGCACTTGGCGCCCTTGAGGAAGAGCTTCTGCCCCTCGCGCCTACACAGTTTGCACTTCGGTCCCGTATATCGGCCCATCGGGCGTTCCCTCCTGCTTTCTCACAAATTATGAGTGAATTACGAGTGCGCCACGGGGGTGACGTTCTTGACGTCCTCGATGCGGAACGGGCTGTTCTTTAGAGCGTTGACCACGGAGTTCCGCCCCGAGCCCGTCCCGTCCACGGTCACGATGACGGACTTGATGCCGAACTCCTTCATCTTCTCGATGAGGCGGTCGGTGGCGAGCTGGGCGGCGTAGGGCGTCCCCTTTCGCGATCCCTTGAAGCCCACCACGCCGGGACTGCTCCAGGCGAGCACGTTCCCGTCGAGGTCCGTCAGCGTGATGATCGTGTTGTTGTACGTCGCGTGCACGTGCACCCGTGCGCGATCGATCTGTTTCTTGGCCATCTCAAATCCCTCTCATACTCATAAAGCCCATTAGCGCTTCTTCCCCGCCTTGGCGGGCCGCGGTCCCTTCCAGGTGCGGGCGTTGGCCCGGGTCTTCTGGCCGCGCACCGGTAGGCCCACCGTGTGGCGAATTCCGCGGTAGCACTTGATCTGCTTGAGGCGGTCGATGTCTGACTTCACCTTCCGCCTAAGATCCCCCTCGATGAGGTAGTTCCCCTCGATCTCCTTGCGCAGCTCCGCGACCTCCGCTTCCGTGAGCTCGTGGACGCGCTTGTTGGGGTCGATGCCCGTCTTGGCC
>JALUUA010000093.1 GCA_027021605.1 Candidatus Bipolaricaulota bacterium
CCGCCAGCACGGCCAAGAGCCGCACCTCGGGCGGCGGGGGCTCCCCGTCCCCGTCCCCGCCCACGGGCCGGAGCCCAAGCCGCTCGCAGCCGACCAGCCCCCCCACGGCCCCGATCAAGCCCAGGAGCAGGAGCAGAGCCGTCCCCGGACCAACGCGGCGCGCTTCGGATGACACCCTCACCCTCATCGTCATTCTCATCGTCGCCCTCTTCCAATCGCGGCCCCGCCCCGCACCCACACGAGCTTGCGCAGGTCGCGCGCTCGCGTGCCGTCGGCGCCGCCTTCCACCACCACCTCGACGAGGTACACGCCGCCAGCCAACGGACGCCCGAGCCCGTCGCGCAGGAGAGCGATCAGCCGGGGCCCGACCGCTCGGGCCTCCACGACCTGCCGACCCCCCAGGTCGTAGAGGCGAACCGTGAGGGTCCGCATCGGCGCCCGCGTTCGTGTCTGCGCCAGCCCCTCGGCCCAGCGGACGCGGACCTCCAAGAGCCCGCCCGCGCCCGCGCCCGTGGCGTCCGGGCTGACGCGCAAGGCGATGATCGGGCCCCGGGTTGCGCCGCTCGGCGGCGGGGACAGGGAGGGCCCCGGCCCTAGCCCGGCCAGCCCCACGATCCCGCCGCTCAACTCGATCTCCAGCGTCAGGTCGGGGCCGACGCAGCTGCGATCCCGCACCAAGATGGGCGCCACGCCGCCGTCGCGGAGCGGCAGCCCCGGCCCCCGCAGCACCCGAGCCTCCGGGCCCCAGCCCGCCCCCACCGGGCGCACCGCCACCACGGTCGTGTCGAGGGTCGGCCCGCCCCGTAGATTCCACAGCAGCACCAGCTTGAAGCAGAGCAAGCCGGGCCGGACCACCTCGCGCGGCGGCACCCGCAGCACGATGTCCTCAGGGAGGGGCTGGGGTTGGGGCTGAGGTTGCGGCGCTTGGTTCAAGGCGGCGTCGAGCTGCAGCCGCGGGCGCACCAGCCCGTTCCGGGGGTCCGGCACGGGGACGCCCGTGGCCTGAAACGCCCGGAGCACCTGGGCGGGCGAGGCGTCGGGGAACTTCTGCTTGTAGACGGCGATCGCCCCCGAGACGTGGGGGGCGGCCATCGACGTGCCCCCGAAGGACTGGAAGCCGCCGCCCGGCACCGACGAGTAGATGTCGCCCGGGCCGCCGGAGCCGTCCCCGCCCGGCGCCCACAGGTCGAGGGGCTCCCCGCTGTTGCTGAAGAACGAGACGCTGTCGTCCTTGGTCGTCGCGCCCACCGCGATGGCGCCCGACAGGCACGCCGGGGGCGCGACCCCATTGACGAAGCCCTCGTTCCCCGCGGCCACTACCACCGCGACGCCGGCCGCCCGCAGCCGCTCGACGATCGCGCGCCAGTCGGGCAGCTGCGCGTCGCAGAGCGCCTCGCTGTTGAAGGGCTCACCGCCCCCCAGGCTCAGGTTGACCGCCGCGATGCGAACCCCCTGCTCCACCAGCCAGAGCACGTACTCCAGCCCCTGGAGCACGTTGGGGTCGGGCGCGATCGCGCACGGGGCCGGGAGCCCGACCTGTTCGCAGCCGAGGGGGTCGGTCAGGGCGCTGAACACCTGCACGGCCACGATCTGGGCGTCCCGGGCCACGCCCGAGGGCGGCGCCGTCCCCGGCGGGAAGCCCCGCCCGTCGCCCGCCGCGATCCCCGCGACGTGGGTCCCGTGCTCGCAGCCGAACGCCGGGCAGGGCCCGCCCGCCCCTGGCCCCGTCATCTGGGTCCGCCCGTTGGGGCAGGCCCCCTCGATGAATTCAAACGGCGAACTCAGCGAGAAGCAGGCCTCCTGCACGACCTTGCCCTGCAGGAAGGGGTGCGAGCCGTCCACCCCGGTGTCGAGCACGGCCACCGCCCAGCCCGCCCCCGTGTAGCCCTGGAAGTCGCCCTGCGCGTTCCCCCCCAGCAGGGGGACGGTGTCGACCAGCTCGGGCGCGGGCTCGGGCCGCCCAGGCGGCGGGAGGAGGCCGACGGGCCGAAACCGCAGCTGCTTACGCACGAACGCGACCCGAGGGTGGCGGGCCAGCGCCTCCAGCGTAGCCGCGTCGGCCCACAACGCCAGATAGGGGATCGTGCGGAAGCGGATCACCGTCCGCCGGGCCTCGGGCGTCAAGGGGAGGTCGGTCAGCAGCGCTTCTTGAGCCTGCGCGATCGCCATCGCCTGGGCTTGGGCTTGGGCTTGAGCTTGGACTTGAGCCTGAACGGCGAGCGGCACCTGCGTATCCGCCTGCGCCCCGCCCCCGCCGGGCAGCCGCAGCCGGAGGCCCACCACCACGGGAACCCTGCCCTGTCCCGGCGCTTCCACCTCCGCCCGCAGCGCCCGGAGCGCTTGGAGCGCCTGCGCCGACGGCCCGCCCTCGCCCTCGCTCTCGCCCCCTGCGACCGTGCTCACGCCCACGGAGACCACAACCGCAAGCGCGAGCGCGGCGGCGACCGCGCTCAAGACCGCTCCGGCCTTCCTCAAGCTTCCCACTCGACACCGGCTCCAGCTTCGGCGATCCACCGGAATCTCTCCTCCTTCCCTACCGGGCAGCGAGCTTCCGCTCCAGCTCGCTCACCCGCTCCTCCAGCTTCTCGTAATCGGCGACCCGAGCCACGACCCCGCGCACGTCTTGGAGCTCGTGCTCCACCCGCCCCAACCGCTCCCCGAGGGCGTCGATCCGGGCGTTCGTCTGATCGAGACGGAGCCCCAGCTGCGCAAACTGGCCCAGTAAGTCCCGGTGAACCTCGTCGATGCGGGCGTTCGTTTGGTCGAAGCGCTGGATCATGTCCCGCTGCAGCTCGTCAATCCGCGCGTTCAGTCGCGTATCCAGCTCGTCGATGCGCGCGTTCGTTTGATCCATCCGCGCGTCCAACCGGCCCGCCAGCTCATCGATGCGCGCGTTCGTCTGGTCCAGGCGGACCTCCACCCGGCCCAACCGCTCCTCCACATGGTCGAGCCGCCGCAGCACCTCGTCCAGCTTCTCCAGCTGCGGCAGCAGCGCCTTTCGTAC
>JALUUA010000094.1 GCA_027021605.1 Candidatus Bipolaricaulota bacterium
ATCCGGACCTCCTTCTTGGGATGAATAAGAGCGTGAGCTGAGTGTAAGTGGAAGACTGGCGGTTGACAACCCGCGCCCGCAGGGCCTATGATGGACCACCCCCAGGAGGAAGGGAGTTGCCGTTCCGGTGGAGGTAACGCTCAAGGAGAGATATTGCCACTTTATCGGCGGGGAGTGGGTCGAGCCCCAAGGCGGGAAGACCTTCGAGACCGTAAACCCCGCCACCGGCGAGGTCCTCGCCCGCGTGGCCGCCGGGGACGCCCACGACGTCGAGAGGGCCGTCGAGGCCGCTTGGCAGGCGTATCATCAGTCTTGGAGCAGGACGGACGCCAACGCCCGCGGGAAGATCCTCTATCAGATCGCGGAGATCATCCGAAAGAACAGCGAGGAGCTTGCCCACATCGAGACCCTCGACAACGGCAAGCCCCTGCTGGAGTCCCGCTTAGATATGTTCTTGGCCGCCGAGTGCTTTGAATATTACGCGGGCGCGGCCACCAAGCTCGAGGGCAAAACGGTTCCCGTGTTCGGGGAGCGGCTCGACTATGTTTTAAGGGAGCCCTGGGGCGTGGTGGGCCAGGTCATCCCCTGGAACTTCCCGCTGCTGATGGCCGCCTGGAAGCTCGCCCCCGCCCTGGCCGCCGGGAACTGCGTCGTCTTAAAGCCCGCCGAGCAGACCCCGCTCTCTGCCCTGAGATTCTGTGAGCTCATCGGCGACGTCGTCCCCAAGGGGGTCATCAACGTGGTGACGGGCTTCGGCCCCGAGGCGGGCGCGCCCCTGGTGCGGCATCCCAAGGTGAAGAAGGTGGCGTTCACGGGCTCCACGGAGGTGGGCCGCCAGGTGATGGCTGCCGCCGCGGCGAACGTGGCCGACGTCACCTTGGAGCTGGGCGGCAAGAGCCCCCAGATCGTCTTCCCCGACGCGGACCTGGACGCCGCCCTGGAGGGCGTACTGCTGGGCATCTTCTACAACGCGGGACAGCAGTGCTCCGCGGGCTCGCGGCTCTTCCTCCATAAAGACGTCTACGACCCCTTTATGGAAAAGCTCGTCGAGCGGACCCGACAAATCAAGGTCGGTGATCCCCTAAAGCCCGAGACCCAAATGGGGCCGCTCGTCTCCCGGGAACAGCAAAAGCGCGTTCTGGGCTACATCGAGCTGGGGGTCAAGGAGGGGGCCCAGATCGTCACGGGCGGCAAAGCCCCCGAGGACCCCGAGCTGCAGAAGGGCTGTTACGTGGAGCCCACGATCTTCGTGGACGTCCAAAACAATATGAGAATCGCCCAGGAGGAGATCTTCGGGCCCGTCCTGTGCGTTCTTAGATGGAGCGACTACGAGACAATGCTCCAAGAGGCGAACGGGGTACAGTACGGCCTCTGCGCCGGGATCTGGACCCGGGATCTCTTGCAGGCCCACAGGACGGCGCAGCGGCTGGAGGCGGGCTACATCTGGATCAACCAGTACGACGTCTACGCCTACGGCGCGCCGTTCGGGGGCTACAAGCAGAGCGGCATAGGGAGGGAGCTGGCCTTCGAGACGCTCTATCACTACACCCAGCAAAAGAACGTTAATGTAGACCTCAGCGGGAAGCCCTCGCGGTGGTTCCGCTAGCCGAGCACGAACCCCCGGGCGCACACCCGACCCAACGGTCAAACGAGCGAACAAGCGGGCGAGCGTGCAAGAAGGGAAATCCCCAGGAGGAGTCCGAAAGTCCGAGAGCAAGAAGGAGGAGGTCGACGATGGGCGATACGATTCTCTACGAGAAGCAGGGGAAGGTGGCGGTGATCCAGCTGAACAAGCCGCCGGTCAACTCCTACGATCGGGAGCTGATGAAGGCCCTCGACGAGGCGATCGACGAGGTGCGCTTCGACGACGGGGTGGCGGTGGCGATCCTCACGAGCGCCCTGGACGGGATGTTCTCCGCCGGGGCCGACATCCGGATGCTCAAGGAGAGCACGCCCGATTACAAGGCGATGTTCTGCTTGGGGTGCCAGGAGACCCTCACCAAGATGGAAAGCTCCCCCAAGATCTTCATCGCGGCGCTCAACGGGACGTGCGTCGGCGGCGGGCTGGAGATCGCCCTGGCCACGGACTTGCGGTTTGCCGCCCGGGGGGAGAAGTTCAAGATCGGGCTCCCCGAGGTGACGCTGGGGGTGCTGCCCGGCACGGGGGGCACCCAGCGCCTTCCGCGGCTCATCGGCAAGTCGAAGGCCCTCGATCTCATGATCACGGGGCGGCTCGTCTCGCCCGACGAGGCGCTGCAGCTGGGCATCGTCGATCGGGTGTTCGACCCTGCGGAGCTCATGGACCGCACGATGGAGTACGCCCAAAACCTCGCGCAGGGGCCCACGAAGGCGATCGCCTTCATCAAGCGCTCCGTGCAGGAGGGGCTGGAGATGCCCCTCGCCCAGGGCCTGGCGCTGGAGCGCGAGCTGCAGAACCGCCTGTTCGTGAGCCGCGACGCCCAGGAGGGCCTGAGCGCCTTCCTCGAGAAGCGCAAGCCGCAGTTTACGGGCGAGTAGGGCCCACGCACGCCAAGCCCCGGGAGGGGAGGCCAAACCCGTGGCCGTAGCGACGGGAGCGGAGCCGGAGGGGCGCGGGCGGGGCCGCGCGTGGCTCTTTCTGCTGGCGGTCGGCCTGATCGCGGTCGCCGTGGGCGTTGTGTATTTGCTGGTCCCGGAGCCCTGGCTCCTCGACCGGAAGGCGAACGAGCGCCTGCTGGGGATGAGCTTCGAGGAGCTGATGCAGCGGGTGCCCACCCTGCCCGCGTACCTGGTGGTCGTTTATCGGTTCTTCGGGCTCTACCTGCTGGAGTTCGGCCTGATGACGGTCGGGGTTACGCTTACGGCCTTTCGCCGGGGGGAGCGCTGGGCTTGGTGGCTGCTCCTCCTGGGGCTTGGGGGCCTGCTGCTTTTGCAGACCTACTTGATCGCCGTCCACATCCCCGTCTCGCCGTTCCTGTGGCTCGACGTGCTCGTGCTGCTGCTGTGGGGCATTGGGCTCGCG
>JALUUA010000095.1 GCA_027021605.1 Candidatus Bipolaricaulota bacterium
GGTGAGCTAAAACTGGGTACGTCTCAGTTCTTCGGGGTCTCTTTACGGGGAGGGGGAAGCCACCGTTGGGGCAGCGGAAGCGGGCTCCGGGGCGAGGACGTCCACCAGCTCCAGCTGGACGCGGCAGCGGCCGTTCCACTCGTCTCGGCCCAGCTTGAAGACCAGGTCGAGGCTCTCCTGTCGGCAGATCGCCTCGAGCGCGTCCCCGAGCCCGAAGCCGATGACGTCCAACAGGGGCCCCCCCGGCCCCGCCTGCACCAAGAGCTTGAGGTGTTTCGAGCCGTTGCCCACCGTGCGGGCCTCGGCCACGATCGCCCCCCGCAGGAGGAAGCGCGGCTCGCGGTTGCCCACCCCGAACGGCCCCAGGCGCTGCAGCTCCTCGTGGAGCTCCAGGGAGATCTCCTCGGGGGCGAGCTCGGCGTCGATCGTCTGGGTGGGACCCTCGTAGTCCCGGAGGACCGCGCGGGCGTAAGCCCCCAGCTCCTCCTTGAGTTGCGGGATTCTCTCGTTGGAAAGCGAAAACCCTGCGGCCATGTGGTGGCCCCCGAAGCGCTCGAAGAGGTGTTTATGCTTGGTGAGCGCCTCGATCATGTTGAACTCGGGGATGCTGCGGCAGGAAGCCCGGGCGTACCCCTCCTCGCCCTCGGAGACGAGGATCGCTGGGAGGGCGTACTTCTCCACCAGGTCCGAGGCGACGAGCCCAATCACTCCCGGGTTCCACCCCGGGCCCGACAGGATGAGGATCTTTTCCCGCTCCAAATCGACTTCCCGCTCGATGAGCGCCTCGGCGCGGGCCCGCAGCTCCTCCTGGGCCGCCTGGCGGTCCGCGTTGTACTCGATGAGCGTGGTGGCCCAGTACTCCGCCTTGAGGGGGTCGTCCGTCGTCAGCAGCAGAAAGGCCACCCGGGGGTCGCCCACCCGGTTGGCCGCGTTGAGCTTCGGGATCACGATGTAGCTCATCTCCCCGGCGCTCAGGCGCTCGGGCCGCAGCCCCAGCCGCTCGATGAGCACCCGAAGTCCCAGCGTCCCCCGGCCCTGGGCCAGGAGATCGAGCCCGGCTTTCACCAGAATTCGGTTCTCCGCGCAGCCGTTGCGCACCAGGGGGACGAGGTCCCCCACGGTGCCGAGCATCACCAAGTCTAAATACTCGTGGGCGGCCTCCTTGCCCAGCCCTAGGCGCTCGAACAGCGCGCAGACGACCTGATAGATGACGCCCACCGCGGCCAAGTCGCCGTTGCCGTACCCGCAGTCCGACCGCCGCGGGTTGATGATCGCGTGCGCGGGCGGAAGCTCCTCCGGGGGGTGATGGTGATCCGTGATGATCACGTCCACCCCGTTCTCCTGGAGGGTCCGGACGTTCTCCACGTCCGAGATGCCGCAGTCCGTGGTGATGAGCAGCGTAAAGCCCTGGGCGAGGACCTGGCGCACCACGCCCGGGTTGAGGCCGTGGCCCCGCTCGCGGTCCTCGATCTCGACCTTGAGGTGCCGGGCACCCAGGCGCCGCAGCGCCCGGTAGAGCAGGGCGGCGCTGCTTAGGCCGTCGACGTCGAAGTCGCCGTGGATGAAGATCCTCTCCTCGCGCCGCAGGGCGCGGAGCAGGCGCTCGAGGGCCTCCTCGATGCCCGCCAGCGCAAAGGGGCAGCGCAAATCCTCGAGATCGTTGCGCAGCAGGGCACCGGGATCGCCCTCGGGGGCGCGAACCGCGAGCACCCGGGCCACCGCCGGGGGGACGCGGAGTCGGGCGACCAGCTCCCGGACGCGGTCCTCCGCGGGGGGGGAGAACGCCCACCGGCCTCGGCCCTTGAGCAGGGATCTTCGGATCATGCCCGCTTTCTCGTCCGTCTCGGGGTTCGTGTCCGCGTCCCCTTCTGCTGGGACGACGGGGGGCTCAGGGCTTAGGGGAGCGCCCGGATGCGCTTCATGAGGCGGGACTTGATGCGCGCGGCCTTGTTGGGGTGGATGGCCCGCTTCTTCGCCGCCTTGTCGGCCGCCTGCATGAGCCGGGGGATCAGCTCCTCGGCCTGGGCCTTGTCCCCCGCCGTGAGGGCCCGCTTGATCTGCTTTACGACGATGCGCAGCGCCCGCTTGCGCTCCAAGTTGCGCTCGCGGCGCTTGAGGCTCTGTCGCAAGCGCTTCTTCGCCGATCTCGTGTTCGGAATCGCGATCACCTCTCCTTTGCCGTTCCGGATTCGTTTCGTTTCGTTTGTTCTCGCCTGTCCGGCTCGCGATCGAAGTGCGCAAGAATTCCGTGCGGATGCGGAGGTCATCATAGCGGATGGGGGCGCTTCCGTCAAGAAGGGGAACGGAGGATCTCCCCGACGGGCGCGGCGGTCACTCCAGCGCGGTCACTCCCAGCGATGGTAGGCCGGGTGGCCCGGCTGCACCGCCACGAAGGTGCCCCGGAACCGGGCCGTCACCTCGCCCCCGGCGATCATCTCGGACTCGACCACGGCCTTCCGCTCCGCGATCTCGACGACACGGGCGAGGATTTTGATAACCCCCGCCGTGGGCGTGGGTTTCAAAAACTTCACGCCGTATTCGGCCGTCACCGTCGCGGGAACGTGTGCAAGCCCTTGGCGCCTCATGAGGTGCCACGCGGCGGCCCAGTTCGAGTGGCAATCGAACAGGGTCCCGATGATCCCGCCGTTGAGGGCCCCGGGATACGCCTCGTGATGGGGCTCGGGCCGCCACTCCGCCACCACGGTGCCGTCTTCCTGCGGAAAGCTCCGGATGCGAAGCCCCTTGGGGTTCGCAGGCCCACACCCAAAGCAGGTGCTGTTGGGCGCGTAGGTCTCCTGCAAGCTCCTTTCGCTCATCTTCTCGCTCACCTTCGTCCCCCGGATCGGGCAAGCGTTGTCCTGGGCCTCGAGCCGCGTCCCCGTCTTTGTCCCTGCTGCCCCTGCCTCTGCCCCCACCCTCGTTTCCGTTGCCCGTCGGTGCGGCTCCACTTATACTGGAGCCGCGCGCGGGCGCGCAACCGGACGATTGCGA
>JALUUA010000096.1 GCA_027021605.1 Candidatus Bipolaricaulota bacterium
GGGGTCCCGGGCTGGGCCCTCGCCCTGGGGTTGAGCCTGCCCGTGCTCTTTTGGGTCTTCGTGAGCGTGCGACGCTCCGGAGCCGGGGGGAGGGCCCCCTACCAGAGGGGCTGGCCGTGGCTGCTTACGGGGCTGGCGTTGGGGGGAATTGGGCTTCTCGCCTGGGTAAGCTCGACGGCCGCGGGACGGGCGTACGGCCTCTCGATCACGGGGCCGATCCGCTCGTGGTTTCGCTACCTTACCACGGGGGATGCGGGCTTCTTGGACTGGGGCAGCTGGATGCTCTTGGGGCTGATCGGGGGCGCGTTCCTGGCCGCGCGGCTGTACGGGGAGGCGAAGCTCCGGCTCCCGCCGCCCGCAAGGACCCTCCAGGCCCTGGGGGGCGGGCTGCTGATGGGCTTCGGAGCGCAGCTTGCGGGCGGGTGCAACATCGGCCACGGCTTTACGGGCCTGGCCGTGCTCTCGATGGGAAGCCTTCTCACCACGGTCTCCATCGTCCTAGGAGCTTGGACGATGAGCGCCCTGCTCTTCGGGGGCTTGGGCGAGCGCCTGCGGGCACTCCCGCAGGGACTGCACGGGATGCGACAACCCGAAAGGCAGAAACCTCAAGTTGAGGAGGGATGACGATGAGCGAGGTGAAGACGCTTCACAAGCTGGACGTGCGGGGCGAGATCTGCCCCTATCCCCTCACGGAGACGAAGAAGGCCATGTCCCGGCTAAGCCCGGGGGAGCAGCTGGAGGTCGTTCTGGACTACCCGCTGTCGCTGGAGACGATTCCCCGCTGGGCGGAGGGGCAGGGGCACCGAGTCATCCAAATCGAGGAGCTGGGCCCCGCGGAGTGGCGCATCGTGCTGGAAAAGGGGACGGGGGAAGGAGAAAGAGGGAGCTGATGGAACCCAAGATCTATGTGCTCTACGAGAACGAGGAGTGGATGCCCCCGCTTCGCGAAGCCCTGAAGCAGCAGGAGCTCCCCTTCGAGGAGTGGTTCGTGGACTCCGGGGTTCTCGATTTGCATGAGGAGCCCCCGCCGGGGGTGTTCTTCAACCGCATGAGCCCCTCGGCCCACACCCGCGGGCACGCGCGGGGCCTTGCGCTCACGGGCTCGCTCTTGGCATGGCTCGAGGGCTACGGGCGGCGGGTGATCAACGGGAGCCGCGCCTGGGATCTCGAAGTGAGCAAAGTCCGCCAATATCAGCAGCTTCGGCGCTTCGGGATCGAGACGCCCCACACCCTCGCCGTGGTGGGCGGGCCCGAGGAGCTGAAGGAGGCCGCCCGGAGAATGCCGCTGCCCTTTATCACGAAACACAACTGCAGCGGGAAGGGCCTCGGCGTCTTCCTCTTTCGCTCTTTGGAGGAGTTCGATCGCTATGTGGAGTCCGAGGCGTTTGTCCCCTCGCCCGACGGGGTCACGCTGCTGCAGGAGTACATCGAGCCTCGGGAGGCGTTCATCACGCGGGTGGAGATCGTGGGCGGGGAGTTCCAGTACGCCATTAAGGCCGACACGAGCCGGGGCTTTCAGCTCTGCCCCTCCGACCGCTGCGAGACGGGGGACGCCTTCTGTCCCACCACCGACCGAGCTGTGTCGGCCGACGGCGAAGGGGAGTTCAATCGCCAGAGCCTCTTTGACCTCCGCAAGGACCTAAGTGCAGATGACCCGCTGGTGCAGCGCTACTTCGCGTTCACGCGGGCCGTGGGGCTGGACATCGCGGGGATCGAGTTTGTGGAGGATCGAAACGGAAGACGGGTCACCTACGACGTGAACGCGAACACGAACTACTCTCCGGGGGTGGAGGAGCGCTACGGCTTAGATGCCTGGGGCGCGGTCGCCCGCCTGCTCGCCCGGGAGCTGGAGGGGCTCACACAAACCCAGCGGGTGTAAATCCACCTTCCCGCCTTGCTCCTCCCGAAGGCGTGCGCTAGACTGCGAGCGTCGAAAGGGGCAGGTAGGAGGAGTACCCGGAGTGATTATCGCCACAACCGCGCAGCTCGAAGGTCGACGCATCGTGAAGTACCTCGGCCTTGTGGGGGCGGAAGCCATCGTGGGAGGGGTCAACCTGTTCCGCAACTACGAGGAGGACCTTAGGGCGGTGCGAGAACATGCTCTGGAGGAGCTGACCCAGCAAGCCCGAGAGCGGGGAGCCAACGCCGTAATCGGCGTCCGCTTGGATTACGAGGTCATACCCCACCGACCCGGCAACGTCCTCCTGGTGAGCGCCTACGGAACCGCCGTCGTGTGTGAGTAGCCCCCTCCTCCTTGGGGCTGCGATCCTGTATAATTCCGTCCGGGGGCGGACTCGACTTCCCTGGGATGCCCATGAACTCTCTTTTGCGTTATCTCCGCCGTTTTCGCGGCTTTTCGCGGGAGGCCAAGCTCTTCCTGCTCAGCGTCACGCTGGGCAGCGTGGGGATGAGCGTCGGCTGGCTCATGCTCAACTTCTACCTCCAGAGCTTGGGGCTGAGCCAGTCCTTGATCGGGGCGATCAACGCCGCCGGGTCGCTCACCGCCGCGGTGCTGGGCATCCCCGTGGGCGTTCTGAGCGATCGGGTCTCCCGCAAGGCCGTGCTGGTGGTGGGCACCTTCCTGGCCGCCTTGGGTTCCTTGGGGGTAGCCCTCTCCTCCGTGCCCGCTGCTCTGTTGGGGTTCACCGTCCTCTCGGGGATCGGGCTCACCGCGATCTTTACGAACATCTCGCCCTTTTTGGCCGAGCACAGCACCCCGGCCCAGCGCACCGCCCTCTTCAGCCTCCAGGCTGCCTTGTCGACGGCCACGGGCTTCTTGGGGAGTCTTTTGGGCGGGTACTTCCCCGCGCTCATCGCCTCCCAGCTCGGGATGAGCCCTCACGACGTGCTCCCGCTGCGGGTCACCCTGGGGCTGGTCGCTCTGCTCCAGTTTGGGGCGCTCTTCCCGCTCCTGCTGCTGCGCGAGGGTGCCCTTCCGGAGACCGAGTTCGAGAAAGGGCAAGGCCGAAGCCCCGAGGGCAATCGAGTGGCGTCTACGGCCTCGGTGCGGGCCGCGGAGGTGCCGCCGGGCGGGGAGGCCCCTCCGGCCCCGCCTGTCTCACGGGCCTTCGGGGGCTTGAAGCTGCAGAACCCCCCGCTCTTCCTGAAGCTCCTTGCGCCCACGGTCTTCATCGGCCTGGGGGCCGGGCTCACGATGCCTTTTTTGAACCTCTTCGTGCGCGGGAAGTTCGGGATCTCCTTCGAGGAGCTGGGCTGGCTCTACGCTCTTAGCTCGCTCATGACCGCGGTGGGGATGCTCCTGCAGCCCTTGTTGGCCGATCGGGTCGGCAAGGTCCGCTCCGTGGTGATCGTGCAGGCCCTCTCGCTGCCCTTTTTGTTGATTATGGGCTACGCGCCCTACTTCCCCCTGGTGGCCGTGGCCCTCTTGGTGCGGGGGATGCTCATGAACATGGCCAACCCCGTGTACATGGCCTTCTGCATGGAGCAGCTCCCCCGCAGGGAGCGGGCTACCTTTAGCGGCACCACGGAGGTCGTCTGGAGCTTGACCTGGGCGATAAGCTCTGGCGTGTCGGGGTGGCTTCGTGACCTCCTGGGGTTTGAGCAGGGTTTCAACGTGGAGTTCGCGCTCATGGCCCTCTTCTACACGATCTCGACGGCCATGCTCTACGCCTTCTTTGGACGACGTCCGGAACCAAAGCCGGAGCAAGGGCTGAAATGGGAAGTGGCCGGGGAAGAAGAGCGGACGGAGGTTCCACTAACGTGAAGGAGCCAGCCTCAGCGATAGGTCTTCTCTGCTCGGGGGAGGATAGCAGCTATATCGATGACTTGAGCTTCGTAGTCAAGGGAGAAAATGATACGATACCGCCCACGCGTCTGCGCAGGGTGCCCTTGAATCTCCCGCTCCGGATGGGTCGAACATCGCCTTTTCGGGGATCTTCTTTCATCTCGTTTAGGGCTTTCGTAATTCGTTCCCGGTGGTCTCGGGGCAGGCGCCGGAGGTAGTCTGCAGCATCCTTAGCGATCCGAATCGTCCAGCCCATCCTGAAGATCTTCCCACCGAACGTACTCGCCCCTGCGAATTTGCTCGAAGCCCTTGGCTACGAGTTCCTCCTCCTCCGGGGTGAGGACGTCCTCTGCGTCTGCATTTGCAAGCTTCTTCGGCTTGAGCAGGATGACTCCTTCCTCCTCTTTCAGCTCGATCTCGACGAAATCTCCCTCCTGAAGCCCCAGCTCCTCGCAGATCTTCTTGGGAATCACCACTTGTCGTCTCTTGCCCACCTTGCCGACCGGCATCTGGCATCTCGCTCCTCTTCTCAGTCGCAAACCTGCATCTTTCGATTGTCAGAGTAGCGGGGATGGGGCTGTAAGGCAAGCACAAGCGCTCCTCCGCTTCGGGGGAAGTGATAAAAAAAGAGGGACTTGGCCTGTTGGAGGGCTGCTGAGCAAAAATCCGCGTGAAGAGGCGGGGCACGCGGCAAAACTCTGGCAGCCCCCGACCTGATCCGGGGAAGGAGGGACCCCGGATCAGACCACCAAGCCCTCTCCAGGAGGTTTCTCCTGATATCGGATCTTACCCCATCTCCAAGCCCCCTCAAGGACACGCTCCCCCTCCTGAGAGGACGTTTGTTCCTGGTATATCCCCCAAACGACAGGGCGTTGAAATTCCGTTGGCAATGGCCTAAGCTTTCGTGAGCGTACGATGACCGTGATCACAGCCCCGGTAGCCAACGAGAAGACCCTGCGGGACCTGGAGCTGGAGCGGGTCAAGGCCCAGATCCAGGGCTACGCGGCCTCGTCCCTGGGCCGCGAGGCCGTCGCGGCCCTCTTCCCCACGGCGGATCTCGAGAAGATCCGAAGGGAGCTGGCCCGCGTAGACGAGATGCGCCGCGCCCTCCAAGAAGCGGGCCCCGCCCTCGTCCCCGGCCCCATGGACGATTTGGAGCCCCTGCTGCAGCAAGCCCACGAGACCACCGCGCTGGGGGGCGAGGAGTTCCTCGTGGTGCTCAAAACCCTGGAGAGCGCCCGCCGCCTCCGACAAGCGATCCTAGAGCTGGAGGGCGACTACCCCGAGCTGGAGCGCTTGGCGGAGCGGGTGGGGGTCTTCCGAGAGCTGGAGGGGGCCATCTGGCGGACGTTCGACGAGGAGGGCGAGGTCCGCCCCGACGCCTCCCCCAAGCTGCGGGCCCTCTCCGAGCGCAAGCTCTCCTTGGAAGAACAAGTGGAGGCCCTCCTCAAGGAGTTCCTGTACGCCCCGGAGAACGCGGCGCTCATAAGGGAGCCCATCATCACCCGCCGCTCCGGGCGGCTGGTGATCCCCATCAAGAGCGGCCACAAGCGCGACCTCGACTGCGTCGTCCACGACAGCTCCGACTCCGGGCAGACCCTCTACGTGGAGCCCCGCGCCGCGGTCGAACTCAACAACGAGATTCGCGAACTCGAAAGCGAGATCCGCGATGAGAAACTGCGCATCCTGAGAGATTTAACGGAGAAGCTGCGCCGCGAGGCGCGCGGCATTCGGGAGACCCTCAAGGCCCTCAAAATCCTCGATGGGCTGTACGCCCGCGCCCGCTGGGCCCTCGAACATCACGGCGTGATCCCCCGCCTCAACACCCATGGCCGGATTCGCCTCAAGGGCGCCCGCCACCCCCTTCTCGACCCCAAGAGCGTGGTGCCCATCGATCTTACGTTCGGGGATCGCCACCAGGGCGTGGTGATCACGGGCCCGAACACGGGCGGCAAGACCGTCACCCTCAAGACCGTAGGGCTCTTGACGCTGATGGCCCAGTCGGGCATCCCCGTCCCCGCCGAGCCCGAGACGGAGCTAGCCGTCTTTGAAGTCGTGCGCAGCGACATCGGGGACGAGCAGTCCATCGAGCAAAATCTCAGTACCTTCAGCTCCCACATGCGCAACCTCGTTGGCTTTTTGGAAGAGCTCCACGAGCGCGCCCTGGTGCTCGTCGACGAGCTGGGGGCCGGGACGGACCCCCAGGAGGGGGCCGCGCTGGGGATCGCGCTGTTGCGCTATTTCCTGTCGACGGGCGCGCGCGTTGTGATTACCACGCACTTTAGCCCCCTAAAGCACTTCGCCTATCAACACGAGCGTCTCAAGACGTGCTCCGTGGAGTTCGACGTCGAGACGCTGCGCCCCACGTATCGCCTGGTGGAGGGCGTGGGCGCGAGCAACGCGTTCATCATCGCCCGGCGGCTGGGGCTTAGGGAGGAGATCGTCCGCGACGCGCAAGGGTTTTTGTCCGAGGGCGCCCTCGAGTTGGAGGAGATCCTCCAGCAGCTTCAGCAGGAGCGGCTTGCGCTCTCCCGCGAGCGCTTTCAGCTGCAGCGGGAGCGGGAGGCCGCCCGCGCCGAGCGGGAGCGCTTCCGGCAGAAACTCGCGCAGATCGAGCGGCAAACGACGGAGGCGCTGCGGGCCGAGATCCGGGATCTCGAAAAGCAGCTGAAGGAAACCCGCCGCCAGCTCGAGGAAGCCCTCCACCGAGCGCGAAAGGGGGCTTCCCAAGAGGAGCTGCGGGAGCGGCTACGGAAGCTGAGCGCCTACGAGCAAGGGCTGCACGAGGCGGAGCGCGTGGTAGAAAAACCTTCGCGCCCCCTCCGGCCCGAGGAGCTCGCACCCGGTCGGGCGGTCTACGTCGTCCCCCTCGGGCAGACCGGGGTCATCCGCGAGGTGCTCGACCCGGAGGGCGGACGGGTGGAGATCGAGATCGGCAGCGTCAAGATCCGCGCCAAGCGGGAGGACCTGCGCACGGTCCCCCAAACCGCGCGGGTCAAGCACAAAGCGCAGGAACCCGCAACGCGGAGGGCGACGCTTCCCCCCCACGAGCTTTCCCCGGAGAGCCCCGGCCTCGAGCTGCACGTCCGCGGGATGACCACGAGCGAGGCCCTGCGCGAGGTCGATCTCTATCTGGACAAACTCGTGCTGCACGAAATTCACCGGGCGTACATCGTCCACGGGAAGGGGACGGGGACGCTGCGCCAGGCGATTCGCGACCACCTGGCGAAGGACCCCCGCGTAGCCCGCATCTACCCCGCGCCCGCCCACCAGGGGGGCGACGGGGTCACCGTCGTCGAGCTGAAATAACCGAGGAGGGAACGAACGCCTTATGTGTCGTCTCAGAAGCCGGATTCGCAACATCCTGGGGATCGCCCTGTTTGCCGGGGTTGTCTTGGCCCACGGAGCGAGCGCGGAAGCCCAAGAGCAGCGGGTGATCATCGGGCTGCGCCCGGAGCTTCCGGGCGTGTCGGCCCAGGGCCTCGTACGTGCTCTCGAGGCCCGTATTGAGGACGAGGGCGGGCGGGTCGAGGATCGCTTAGAGCTGATCGACGCCGTCGTGGCCACCCTCGATCCCGAGCTCATCCCCCAGCTCGAGCAAGACCCCCAGGTGCGCTACGTCGTCCCCGACGGCGTGGTGGGGACGCCCGAGTTCTGGGCCCGTCGGACTGCCCCCGCGAAAGGGCCGAAAGGACCATCGCTCAAGCCCCAAAGCGTTGGGAGCGCGGCGATCCCCGTTGAACTTTACAGTTGGGGGATCGAGCGCATCCGCGCCCCGGAGGTCCACCGCGCAAGACTTGCGGCCTCCCCCCCGCAGACAGGGGCTCCGGGTGTGCTCCTGGGGGCCCTGGGGTTCGCTATGGGTTTGGGGCTTCTGGCCGTACGCCCCCTGCGGCGGCGCTCCTCCCTCCTGCTGGGTGCGATGCTCCTCGGGGCGCTGGGGGTCCTCTCGGGGTGCACGGCGGCGCTCGTGGTGCCCCACCCCGGCGTGCTGGGCGAGGGGGTTACCATCGCCCTCCTGGACACGGGGATCGATCTGGGCCACCCCGATCTCAGGGGTAACGTGCTGGGAGGGATCGACTTCGTCAACGGCGATATGGACCCCTCCGACGACAACGGCCACGGGACGGGGGTGGCGGGGCTTCTGGCCGCCGCCGAGAACGGTCTGGGCCTGGTGGGCACGGCCCCCCGGGTCAAGATCTGGTCCGTGAAGATCCTCAGCTACGACGAGCGGGGCTCGATCAGCGACCTCATCCGCGGGCTGGAGTGGGCCCTCCAGAAGGGGGTTCAGATCATGGGGATGAGCCTGGGCACCGAGGAGGACAACGCCGCCTTGCGGGATGCGATCCGCACCGTCTCCCAAGCGGGCGTGCTGATGGTCGCGGCGGCGGGCAACAAGGGCTATCGCGTCTTGTACCCGGCGGCGTACCCCGAGGTGATCGCGGTCGCCTCCACGGACGAGAACGACCAGCGCGCCTGGTTCAGCAACATGGGCCCCGAGGTCGATCTGGCGGCCCCGGGGACGAACCTGCTCACGACGGCCCTTAAGGGGGAATATCAACGAGCGAGCGGGACGTCGTTCTCCGTGCCCCAGGTGGCGGGCGTGGCGGCGCTTGTGATGTCCGCCGGGCTGCGGGACGCCCCGGCCGTCCGCCGCCGGCTGGAGGAGACGGCCCAGGACCTGGGGCTCTTCGCCCAGGCCCAGGGCCACGGGCTCGTGGACGCCGCCCGCGCCGTCCTCGGACCCTGACTAACCCTGACGGAACGGACCCTTTTCACAACCACAGGGAGGAGAAGATCCGATGGCTCCGACGGAGGAGACGCCTCTCGAAGAGGCAGACGAAGTGGAGGCTTATAAGATGAGCCTCACGGAGCACCTGGATGAGCTGCGCACCCGCCTCATCCGGGCCATCGCCGTGGTCTTCGTGCTGGCCATCGGGGCCTACGTCTTTAAGGACTTCCTGTTGGAGTTCCTGATCCGCCCCCTCCAAGGCACCTTCGGCTCTCCCGAGGACTACCAGCGGCTCTTCTCCCACCTGATCGAGGAGGTGGGCCTCTCCGAGCGGGTGGCCCGGCGCACGGCCCAGCTCATCGTCGGGGGCCTGATCTTCACCCACCCCGTCGAGGCGTTCTTCACCTACATCAAGCTCTCGCTCCTTACGGGGCTTCTGGTGGGGATGCCCTGGGTGCTCTTCCAGATGTGGCGGTTCGTGATGCCCGCCCTCTACCGCCACGAGCGCAGATACCTCGTGAACTTCTTGGTCTTCGGCAGCGTGCTCTTCTACACGGGCGTGGTCTTCTGCTTCCTCGTTGTGCTCCCGCTGGCGCTCCAGTTCCTCATCGGGATCGGCGGGACGGTGCTGAGCCCCCTCTTCTCCGTGGGGAACTACGTCTCGTTCACGATGCTCTTTATGCTGGTCTTCGGGCTCAGCTTCGAGATGCCCTTGGCCATGTACATCGTGGTCAAGCTCGGCCTGGTCCAGCGCAGCACCCTGGTGCGCCAGTGGCGCTTCGTGGTGTTGGGGGCGTTCCTCGTGGGGGCGATGTTCACCCCGCCCGATATATTCACGCAAGTGGCGATGGCCAGCGCCATTGTGCTATTATACGGCGTAGGTCTCTTGATCACCCGCTTCGCCAAGCCCGAGGGGACCGGCGAGGGCGAGGGCAAGGGCAAGGGCGAGGAGACCGCCCCCGCCGCTGTGGAGGAGAAGGAAGAGGCCGAGACGACGGTTTAGTCCGCCTCACGATCCCCGGCCCCAGCCCAGCCCGCGACCGAAGCGAGGCGGGGTACGTAAGAACGCAAGCAGATCCAGGGAGCAAGCAAGCGAGCAAGGAGGCACGGCGCAGATGGGCGTAAGCGACCTCAGCCGCGGGGTGACGATCGAGTACCAGGGCGAGCTCTACACCGTGGTGGACTACACCCACATGTTCAAGGGGCGAGGGAAGGCCGTGGCCCAGACGAAGCTCAAGCACTTGGTGACGGGCCGGGTGATCTCCCAGACCCTCACGGACGCCGACAACTTCAAGGTGGTCCGCCTCGACGAGCGGCCCCTGCAGTACCTCTACCAGGACGGGAGCGGATACCACTTCATGGACAAAGAAACGTACGATCAGTTCACCCTTTCCGAGGAGCAGATCGGGGACCTCAAATACTACCTCAAGGAGAACATGGACGTCACGGGGCTCTTCTACGAGGGGCGCATCTTAAGAATCGAGCTGCCCATCACCGTGGAGCTTAAAGTGGTGGAGACCCCGCCGGGGGTCAAGGGCGATACCCAGTCGGGCGGGGAGAAGCCCGCCACGCTGGAGACGGGCCTTCAGGTGAAGGTGCCCCTGTTCGTGAAGGCCGGGGACGTCATCAAGGTGGACACCCGCGACGGGCGGTACATCGAGCGGGTGAGCCAGTAGCGTGAACCCGATTCAGGGGGGAAGATGCGCCAGCGGGTGAGCATCACGGAGCAGGTGATCGCCTCGATCGCGGGGCTGGCCGCCTCCTCCGTGGAGGGGGTCAGCGAGCTGCGCGGGAGCGTGGCGGACAACCTCAAGGCGATCCTGGGGGAGGAGGGGCGCTCCGCCCGAGGGGTGGCAGTCCACGTCGAGGGGGACGAGGTCCACGTCACGCTGCACGTGGCCGTCGAGTACGGCTATCCCATCCACGAGGTGGCCCAACGCCTCCAGCGAGCCGTAAAAGACGAGGTCGAGGGGATGACGGGCCTCCGCGTGCGGGCCGTCGACGTCTACGTGAGCGACCTCACCCTGCCCGAGGGGGCTTGGGACCTCGAGCCCGAAACCGAGCCGGAGCTTGAGCCTGAGCCTGAGCCTGAGCCTGAGTCTGAGACCGGGCCGGAGACAGAAGCAAAAGCCGAAGAACCCCGGGCCGAGGCCGGGACGCGCGCGCCCGGCGGGAGAGCCCCGCGCACCCCCAAGCCCAAAGCCCGGCGAAAGAAGGAACCCGTTCCCGATGAGGCGCTCTAGCGTCTTCTTGGCCGAGGTCTTCCACGGGCTCGCGTTTCTCGTCTTGGTCCTGTCCGGGTTGTACTTCCTCTCCGTGCGCTTCGGAGGACTTCCGCTTCCCGTGGCGGAGTTCTTGGAGGGGCCGGGCCGCGAGGTGTACACGGTGTGGGCGGGGTTCTCGTTTCTGCTGGCCCTCTACTTCCTGGCGCGGGGGATTCTGGTGGTCCGGGGCGCTGAGCCCCGGGTGATGAGCGCCGGACCCCGGGGCCCCATCTGGATCTCCCAGGGCGCGATTCGGGACTTCGTCCTGCAGGCGCTGCGCGAGGAGCTGGGGCTCGTGCACGCTTCGGTCTCCCTGAAGCAGGGGCGGGACGGGATCGTCGTCCGGGTGCGCACGCCCCTTCCCCTGGATCGGAGCGTCACGGAGCTGGGGGCCAAGGTCCAAGAGCACGTAAAGGCTCGGGTCGAGGAGCGCATCGGCGTCACCGTCGAGCGCGTGGAGGTGTTGGCCAAGAGCGTCCAGGCCGCCCCTTCCCCCCGATCCCCCGTGCCGACCTCCGCATCCGAGGCGGCTCCGTCCCCGCCCTCGGCGATCCGCGTCCCGCCAAAGCGCGCCGAAAGCAGCGAGGGCGAAGGGGAAGACACCGAAAGGATAGGAGAAAAGGCGCAAACCCCGCAGGAATCGGAGCGTGATACGCCGTGAAGCTCTCCCCCTCGATGGTGGGTGCCCTCATCGGTGGACTGCTGGGGGCCGTTATCCTGTACCCCAAGCTGCTGGTCATCGTGATCCCGGCCGCGCTGGGGTACTTTACGGGACGGATTATCGAATCCGAGGAGCTGCGGGAGAAGGTGCGCGAGCTCTTCTCCGTCTTCTTCCGCTAGGGTGAAAGAAAAAGAAAGAAAAGAAAAAGAAAGAAAAGAAAGAAACGATGAAACGTCGGCAAGCCCGGGAACAAGCGCTCCAGGCCCTCTTTCAACGGGAATTCCTGGAAACCCTGGACGAGGAGGACCTCCCGGAGGACCCGTACGGGCGGGAGCTCTTCCGGGGCGTCGAGGAGCATCGGGCCGAGATCGACGCGCTCATCGCGGAGCGGGCGGAGGGCTGGCCCTTAGAGCGCCTCCACAGCGTGGATCGCAACCTGCTGCGCCTGGCGATCTACGAGCTGCTCTACGAGGAAGACGTGCCTCCCGAGGTGGCCATCGACGAGGCCGTGGAGCTGGCCAAGAAGTACGGCACGGAGCGCTCCCCGGCGTTCATCAACGGCATCCTCGACCGCATCTACAAGGAAAAGCTCGGGCACCGGCGGGGCGAAAGCGAGACGGGGCCGGAGCCGGAGTCGCAATCGAAATCCGAGTCTCAAGCGCAAGAGCAAGACCAAGGGAAGGAGCCAGAAAAGGAGCCAACGCCATGAGCGCAACCCTCATCGACGGCAAGGCGATTGCCCAACGAATCCGCGAGGAACTCACCCGGGAGATCGAGCGGCTGAAGGCCCAAGGGATCGTGCCCACCCTGGCGGTGCTGTGGGTGGGGGAGGACCCCGCCTCGGGCGTGTACTATCGCTCGAAGCAGCGGCTGGCGGAGCGCTTGGGGATCGAGTTCCGCGGGGAAGTTCTCCCTGCGGACACCTCCCAGGAGCAGCTCTTAGCACGCATCCAACAGCTGAACGAGGACCCCGAGGTGGAGGGGATCTTCGTGGAGTTCCCGCTGCCCCCGGGGATCTCCCCCGAGGCGGTGCGGGCGGCGATCGCGCCCGAGAAGGACGTCGACGGGATCACCCCCGTCAACCTGGGGAAGCTCCTCATCGGGGAGGAGGGGCTCATCCCCGCGACGCCCTACGGGGTGATGGAGCTCCTGCGGGCCTCGGGCGTCGAGCTGAAGGGCGCCGATGCCGTGATGGTCGGCCGCAGCGAGGTCGTGGGCAAGCCCTTGGCTTTATTGCTGCTGCAGGCCCACGCGACCGTGACGATCTGCCACTCCCGGACGCGGGATCTGGGGGCGCACACCCGCCGGGCGGACGTCTTGTGCGTGGCCGTCGGGCGGCCCAAGCTGATCACGGCCGACATGGTCAAGGAGGGCGCGGTGGTGATCGACATCGGGCTCAACGCCACGGAGGAGGGCGTGGTGGGGGACGTGGACTTCGAGGCCGTGAAAGAAAAAGCCGGGATGATCACGCCCGTCCCCGGGGGCGTGGGGCCGATGACGGCCACTATTGTGCTCAAGAACGTGGTCGAGGCCACCAAGCGCCTGCGGGGGCTCTCCGCTTAAGCTTAATCTTAATCTTAATCCCCTTCGCCCTCCTCAGGGGGCCGGACGAACCCCTCCGGCCAGGGGTAGTCCTCGGGACTGGGGCAGAGGTTCCCGTTCCCGTTGTCGTACATCACGTTGTCCCGCCCTTGGACCGTCCCCTGAAACTCCCCCTCCGGGATGAACAACTCGGCACAGGCGGGCTTATGCAGGATCAAGCCCCAGTTGATGTTGCGGGCGATCTCGTTGCGGTTCAGCTCCACCTCCACGGAGCCCCGAAGCTCCACCCCGACGACGTTGAAGAGAACTTGGTTCTCCTCCGCGAGGATCTCCCCCGAGCCGCCCAGGGCGATCA
>JALUUA010000097.1 GCA_027021605.1 Candidatus Bipolaricaulota bacterium
AGAGCGTGAACCCTTCGGCTTGGTGGCTCTGGAGGACGACATCTATTGGATCGATCGCGACGGCTACCTCCTTGAACCCGCCTCTGCCTTCCCCCCACCGCCGGAGTTCCCCCCCGTACAGGGCGTATCCGTGGAGGACACGCCCCGGGGTCGGCGCGTCACCCCCGAGCGGGTCCGAGGGCTCCTGCGCGAGTTCTTCGCGCTGGACGGGCGCACCCTGGCCCGCATCCGCGCCCTGCGGGTCCGCCCCTACGACGTGGAGGTGGAGCTACGCGGGGGAAAGCGGGTTTACCTTCCGCTACGAGGATGGAGGGGTTCCCTGGAGCGATTGTGGCGGGCGGCCGCGGCGCTGGAAGCCGCTGGGAAAGGGGATTGGCACGTTCTGGACCTGCGGGTGGAGGGCGAGGTGACGGTGCGGCGCTAGGGCGTTCCGGGAGGCGGACTTGACAAGCGCGGATCGAGTGAGCCATTATGGAGAACACGGCCCGGCCACGAGAGGAGCCGGGCCCGGACCACCCCGCCTAGGGCGGCGAGAGGGATGAGACGATGGTGGTGAGAGGGACAGGGGGGCTGATCGTAGGACTCGACATCGGGACGACCAAGGTCGTCGCCCTTGTGGGCGCCGTCGAGAACGGCGTCATCGAGATCATCGGCATGGGGAAAGCCCCTTCCCACGGCCTGGAGAAGGGGGTCGTCGTCGACATCGGCGAGACGACGGAGTCGATCAAGCGGGCCGTGGAGGAGGCGGAGAACATGGCCGATGTCCGCATCGAGCGGGTCTTTGCGGGCATCGCCGGGAAGCACATCACCTCGATCAACAACTCCGGGACCGTCAGCATCTCCCGCGAAAACCGCGTCATTACCGTCGACGACGTGCGCCGGGTGATCGAGACCGCCCAGGCCGTCCAACTCTCCCCCGATCAGGAGATCATCCACGTCATCCCGCGGCAGTACATCGTGGACGGCCAGGAGGGGATCACCGATCCGGTGGGCATGACGGGGACGCGCCTGGAGGTCGACGTCCACATCGTCGCGGGCTCGATGACCGCGGTGCACAACATCTACCGCTGCGTCTCGAATCTGGGCATCGAGATCGAGCGGATCGTCTTGCAGCCGTTGGCCTCCAGCTTCGCCGTCCTCACGGAGGCCGAGAAGGACTTGGGCGTGGTGCTGATGGACATCGGGGGCGGCACCACGGACATCGCCATCTTCCGCCGCGGGGACATCTGGTTTTCCAAGAGCCTGCCCATCGCGGGGGAGCAGATCACGAGCGACCTCACCGTGGGGCTCCAAGTGGAGTACCACGAGGCCGAGCGGATCAAGCGCGAGGAGGGGCTCCCGCGCGTCGACGACATCAGCGGCGAGGAGCGCTTCGAGATCACCACCATAAGCGGCGAGAAGAAGAGCGTCAGCAAGCGCAAGCTCATGAAGATCATGGAGCCCCGCTTGGAGGAGCTCTTTGACTTGGCGATGGGCGAGATCGAGGACGCGGGCTATCGCGATCTCATCCCGGCGGGGATCGTCCTCACCGGAGGCACGGCGCTCTTGAAGGGGCTGCCCGAGTTCGTCCAGGAGCGCTACAACATCGCGGTCCGCAGGGGCCGCACGCCCCAGGGCATCCACGGCCTGCGCGACATCGTCGAGAGCCCCATCTACGCCACGGCGATCGGGCTTCTGAAATACGCCCTCGAGTCGCGGGAGATCGACTTTCGGTACAACAAGCACGATCGCCGGGTGCCCCTGCGGGGTCGGGTCGGGGGAGCGGCCGTCGGCGCGGGTGCGGGCGCGGGAGAGGATCGCTGGTGGGCGGCCAACGGCCGACGGGAGAACTCGATCATCGTCAAGGTGCTCCGCTGGCTCAACCGGGTCTTCCGGGGGACCGTGCGCTAGCCGTGGAGGTGAGGGGGGAAGGGACGATGGTTGTGGAGAGGGTTCGGCGCAACGGGCTGGCGCGCATCCGCGTGATCGGCATCGGCGGCGGCGGGTGCAACGCCGTAAACCGCATGATGAAGGCCAAGATCAAGGACGTCGAGTTCGTCGCCGTCAACACCGACGCCCAGGTCTTGGAGATCATTGAAGCCCACCGCCACGTCCAGATCGGCCCCAAGATCACCGGGGGCCTGGGGGCCGGGGGCGACCCGGAGATCGGACGCAAGGCCGCCGAGGAGTCCGAGGACGTCATCCGCGAGCTGTTGGAGGACGTCGACATGGTCTTCATCACCACCGGGATGGGCGGCGGCACCGGGACGGGCGCCTCGCCCGTGGTGGCCCGGCTCGCGCGGGAGGCCGACGTGCTCACCGTGGGGATCGTCACCCGCCCCTTCTCCTTCGAGGGCCGCCAGCGGGCCGAGCGCGCCAAGAAGGGCATCGAGGAGCTGCGGCAGTATGTAGACACCCTCATCACCATCCCCAACGACCGCCTGCTGAAGATCGCGCCCACGGACCTCCCCTTGTTGCAAGCCTTCGAGCTGGCCGACGACATCCTCCGGCAGGGGGTCCAGGGCATCACGGACTTGATCACCACCCCCGGGTTGATCAACCGCGACTTCGCGGACGTGGAGGCGACCATGCGGGGCGCGGGGACGGCGATGATGGGCATCGGCGAGGGCGAGGGCGAGGGGCGCACCCGAGAAGCCGCCCGGATGGCGATCACCAGCCCCCTTCTCGAGGGCTCCATCGAGGGCGCCCAGCGCGTGATCCTCAACATCACCGGGGGGATGGACCTCACCCTGGAAGAAGTGACGGAGGCGGCGCAGATCATCCGCGAGGCCGTCTCGGAGTCCGCGGACATCTTCTTCGGGGCCACCGTCAAGGAGGGCTACGAGAAGCTCAAGATCACGCTGATCGCCACGGGGTTTAAGCCTGCCGAGGAGCACGAGTTAGAAGAATTTGACCTCGACGAGGGGCTCAAGCCTTTCGCCGTGGGGGCCCCGGGGAACCACAAGCCGAAGCCCAAATCTCGCCGCAAGGAGCCTGCGCCCGAGCGCCCGCGGACGCGGGATCGCATGGGGGACTGGGACATCCCCACCTTCATCCGCCGCCGCGGCCAGGAGCGGATGGACGAGGACTGACCTCCGTCCGCCCCTTCGCCCTTCGTTCAGTCCATCCGGATGGGCATGCAGACGTACAGGAACCCCTGATCCTCCTCGCCGCCCGCGGGCTCCAGCAGCCCCGCGCTCTCGGGGTCCTTGAGCCAAAAGACGACCTCGGGGGATTTCATCCGGCGTAGAGCGTCGATGAGATACTCCCCCCGGAACGAGATCTTGATGGAGGCCGCGGGTTTCAACAAGGGCACGATCTCCTCCGTCTGTCCCTTCTCCGCCGAGGAGGAGCTGATCTTGAGGGTTCCGTCCTGCACCTCGAAGATCACCGCGCCGGACTCAGGAGCCGTGGTGATCTCCGCCCGCTGGAGGGCGCTTAAGAACGCCTCCCGGCTCAAGCTGAGCCCGATGGGGTTCTCCCGCGGGATGACCCGCTCCACGTCGGGGTACTCCTCCTGGATGAGCCGGGCCATATAAATGACCTGCGGGGTCTGGAAGAAGAGGTGCCCGGCGTTTGTGAGAAGGGTCACCGTCTCGTCCGCAAGCCCCCCGAGCACGCTGTGGAGGTCTTTCAACGCGTCGGCGTCGACGAGGAACTCCCCCTCCGGGGCCTCGGACTCGAGGGTCTCTTCCTTCAGTGCCAGCCGATACCCGTTGGTGGCCACCAGGCGGGCCCGCTCGCCCTGCAGGGTGATGTCCACGCCCGTAAGGTTAAGACGGGAGGTCTCCTTGGCGCTCATGGCCGCAAAGGTGGTGAGCTCCAAGGCCCGCATCAGCCGCTCCCTCCGGATGGTGGCCACGGTCTGCTCCGGCACCTCGGGCAGCTCCGGGTAGTCGTCCAGGGGGAGCAGGAGCAGCTCGAAGGTGGCCTCGCCCGAGTGGATGGTGAGCTTATCCCCGGCCTCGGCCAGTCGGATGTGAACCGTCTCGTCGGGGAGCATCCCCGTGATCTTCGTGAGGAGCTGGCCGCTGAGCACCGCGGCCCCGTCTCCCCCCCGGTTCTCCACGGGGACGGTGACGTGGATCGCCCGCTCCAGGTCCGTGGCCGTAAGCCGCAGTTGGTCTCCCTGCACCTCGAGCTTCATCCCCGCCAGGATCGGCATCGTGCTCCCGGAGCCCAACGCCCGCCCGGCGGTCCTTACCCCAAAGGTCAACGCCGATTTCGTACAGACAAAGTCCACCTTGGCCTCCCTTCCCTTCTTCCCTTGCCTTGCCTTCCCTTGTCGTGCTTGTTCGCTTGCCCTAGCCCGACGGCGCGTTATCGCCCGTGCAAAGCGTTCTCCACGGCATGGCGAATCTCCTCAAAGACCTCCTCGGGGGGGCGGGTAGCGTCGATCCGCACCATCTCCGGGCAGCGTCGCAGGAGCTCGCGGTAGCCCCGCTCCACCCGCCGCAGGAAGCGCACCCCCTCGTCCTCGATGCGGTCGGGTCGGCGCTCGTCCCGAAGGCGCCTTAACCCTTCCTCCGCCGGGACGTCTAGAAATAATACCACATCGGGGCGGACCCCTTCCGTCGCCGCCTCGTTCAGCCGCTCGATCAGCTCCAGGGAGAGCCCCCGCCCGTAGCCCTGGTAGGCCACGGTGGAGTAATCGTACCTCTGGCAGACGACGACCTCCCCCTGCTCCAGGGCGGGGCGGATCACCCGGCGCACCAGCTGGTTACGTGAGGCCTCGTATAGGAACAGCTCCGCCAGCGGGGTCAGGTCCTCCCGCAGGAGCACCTCGCGAAGGGCCTCCCCCTCGGGGGTCCCGCCCGGCTCCTCCACCGCTCGGACCCCATGGCCCTGCCTCCGCAGGTGGTCCGTAAGGCGCTCGGCTTGCGTGCTCTTCCCGCTGCCGTCCAAGCCCTCCAGCACGATGAAGACTCCCCGCGACAGCACGGCGCTAGCCCCCTTCCCGGCTTCCTTCCCCGCGCAGGAGGTGCCAGAGCAGCACTGCCGTTCCCAGCACGATCGCGGTGTCCGCCAGGTTGAAGGTGGGCCAGCGCAGCGTCGGCGAGATCCCCACGTCGAGGAAGTCGACCACGTACCCGAAGCGCAGGCGGTCGATCCCGTTTCCCAGGGCGCCCCCGGCGACCGTGGCCAATCCAAAGATCAGCCCAGCGCCCGCCCCCCGGCGGCCCAGCCGGATGATGGCCACGACCAATCCCACGAACACGAGGATCGTAAGCCACAGGAGCGCGTCCCCCCACTCGGGGAAGGCCCCGAAGGCCGCGCCGGGGTTGCGCGCCAGGCGCAGGCGCACCCAATCGCCCCAGAGCGGGATCGACCCGCGAAGCCGGGTGAGGGCGGCCCACTTGCTGAGCTGATCGGCAAGGGCAATGAGGCTGAGCCAACCTAGGGGGATCCCGACGGCAACGGCAGTGGAAGCTCTTGCCATGGCTTGTCCCGTGTATACCCCATCGGGGTCCAAAATGCAATCGCGAATTTCCCCTCCCCGGGACCCAGGGGACGTTTGTCCCCCGTCGCTCGGGGAGGTATAAAGGGGGACGAAGTCGGCCTACGCGCGAGCGAAAGCCATGAGAAAGCCATGAGGTCGCAGATCGAGAGAGGGTGAGTCGCCAGCGATGTTGGAACGCATAGTGATTTCGGTGCTGATCCCGGCGCTCCTGCTGCTCACGCTTCCGCCGCAGGACGGGCCGTGGGGGCTCCGGGCGCGCGATGCCGGGGAGTTGGGGCAGGAGTGGGCGCGGGCCCTGTGGGGCCAACTCGTCCCGCTGGGGACGCAGACGGCGGAGAACGAGCTGTTCGTCTTTACCCGCACGGCCCCCGATGAGGTGGCTCCCGGCGAGACCTTCGAGGTGACGGACGAGATCCGTGCCAAGGTCGATTTGGAGCTGGCGGCGATCGCCGCCGAGGTGCCCCCCGAGTTCACGCTGGTGGAGGGCAACCCGATCGCCTTCGCACAGGGGGGCCTTCCGGCGGGGCAGACGTTCCGCAATAGCTACACGCTGCGGGCTCCCGATCGGGAGGGGACGTTCCTCCTCCCCGCGGGCGCGCGGGGCAAGCCCTCCGGAGCGGAGAGCCAGAGCTTGAGCGTGGATCTCAGCATTACAGTATCATCGGAAGCCCCTCCTCCACCGCCACCGCCGCCTCCCCCACCCCCTGAAGAGAACGAGAAACCCATTGCCATCTTTGACTTTACCCCGGAAGTGCCCAAGGTGGGGGAGGAGATCACCTTCCGAGCCACGGATTCTTTGGATATCGATGGCACAATTACCGACTATCGATGGAACTTCGGCGACGGAACGGTCCTATCCGGCCCAGACAAGGCCATCGTTACCCATGCTTATCAGGAGCCCGGCACGTATAACGTGACGCTCATCGTGGTGGACGATGATGGTGCTGCTTCAGACCCGCTTACGCTTCCCGTGGTAGTGGAAGCTCCACCGCCCCCGACGATCTTCGGCGTGCCCCTGGAGATCGCCATCGCCGTCGGGGCCGTCGTGGGGGCTGTAGTGCTCTTCTTCGCGATCCGGGCCCTCTTCTTCCGTGGGCCTCCGGAGGCAGAGGGGGCCGCCGCTCCCCCGGAGCCCACCCCCTCGGAACTCCAGGCGGCGCTCGAGCCCCAGATCCAAGAGTTCCTGGCCGAGACGGACCTCCCCGTTCGGGGCGTTCGCTCCGCGAGCGTCGTCGAGGAGGTGGACGAGCTCTCCCGCGCCCCCTGGGTGCGCAAGCTCACGGCTCAGTCCCTCCTCATCGTCTCGTACGACGAGGGGACGATCACCTTCAAGCGCTTTGAAGAGCTGAGTGAAGTCGAGCGGATGAAGCTCGATCTGAGCCCCTTGGGGGAGGACTCCCTCCTGGCGTACGTCTCCTCGCGCGTCTCGCCCGGGGACCGCATCGTGGAGCTCACCTGGGAGCTGAGCTCCGGGGAGACGTTCACCAGCCTTGCCGTGGTAGACTCGCAGAACCAAATCCGCTTTGACACCTTCATGAGCCTGGCGGGGGTCCGCCTGGGCGCGGAGTAACCGAGGCGGAGGACCGGACGCCGGACGGAGACGGAACGGACGCCCCCTAGACGGGTGGAGCGGCCTTTGGTATCATTTAGGACGCCCCAAGGAGGGATGTCCGAACGGTAAGGAGCCGGTCTCGAAAACCGGTACGGCCTTTACGGCCTTCGGGGTTCGAATCCCCGTCCCTCCGCCACCCGATTTAAGAACAAAGGGGCAGCCGGCGCTGCCCCTTCTTCCTTTTCCCCTTCTTCCGGCCCTGTGGGTGTGCGTTCGTTGCGAGCGCGGTCAGCTCATCTGGATGTCTTCCTCCTGCATGAGGCTCTCGAACTGCTGGAGGCGCCTCCGCAGGGGGCTGTGGGCCAGCTTCTCCAACGCCTCTTTTTCGATTTGTCGGATGCGCTCGCGGCTTAAGTTGAACTGCTCTCCGACGCGCTCGAGGGTCATGGGCTGCTGGCCCTCGATGAGGCCGAAGCGCAGCTCCAAGATGCGCCTCTCGCGCTCGGTGAGCTGCTCCAGCGCCGCGTAGAGCTCCTCCACGGACAGCTCCTTGAGGGCCCGCTTGAGCGCCGAGTTCTCCGAGGTGCCGATGAAGTCGCCCAACATGCTGTCCTCCTCGTCGCCGACGGGCTCCTCGAACGAGCGCGTGTAGGGGGTGATCTTCTTGGCCCGTTCGATCTCCTCTTGGGGGACGCCGAGCATCTCCGCCAGCTGCGGGATGGAGGGGGGTTCGCCGTGGTTCTGGACGTACTCCTCCTCGGCTCGGTTGATCTTGCGCATCAGCTCGAGCATGTGGGTGGGGATGCGAATCGTGCGGGCCTTGTCGGCGATCGCGCGGGTGATGGCCTGGCGAATCCACCAGGTGGCGTAGGTCGAGAACTTGTACCCCTTGGTCCAGTCGAACTTCTCAATCGCCTTCATGAGCCCGATGTTCCCCTCTTGGATGAGGTCGAGCAGGGGAAGCCCCGAGCCCTTGTGGCGCTTGGCGATCGAGACGACCAGCCGGAGGTTGGCTACGGCGAGCTGATGGCGGGCCTCCTCGTCCCCGGCGGCGACCCGCTGGGCCAGCTCCACCTCCTGTTCGCGGGTGAGCAGCGGCACTCGGCCGATCTCTTGGAGATACAGCTTGACCAGGTCCTCGGACGCGTTCGTTTCCATAAGGTGTTCATCCGCTCCTATCCCCGATTCGGCTCGGCCTGCACCTTCCCTCGGGTCGGAGAACAGCGAGGCCATCTCCGACCCCCCGGCTCCGTGTTCCATCTCCTCCTCGTCCTCCAATCCGACCGTTTGGTAGTTCTCCTCCAGCTCCACCGTGGATCCCTTCCCCTTCCTGTCTGCATTGGGGTGTGTTTTCGCTTGTGCTCACGTCGATGGCGGCATGGGCTCGTTCGCCGCAGGATGTTCAGAAAGAGAAAACCTCCCCGACCCCCGCACGGGAGGGCCAAGGACGTCGTTCCCCCGAAAGCGCTGCCTCACGCGACCTCTTCGAGTGATCAAGGACACCCTCACTATAGCACGGATGGCCCGTTTTGTCAATACTTGTCGGGGAAAAGTCCTCCACCGTATAATCTCACCATGAACGGGTTTCTCGCTCGATGGAGACGCACATCCCGCCGTCCCTCCGGGGTTTTGTATCAGTACTACGCCACGATACACCCCGAGACGTGCGGGGTCTGTCTCGACCATCACGGCCGCATCCTCGAGCGCCCCGAGGGCGAGGAGACCCCTCCCCTCCACCCGGGATGTCGTTGCTCCCTCTTGGAGTTTTCCGCGGGGGAGCTCGAGTATTACCGGGAGCAGGAGCGCCGGATGCGCGGGCGCGCCCAAGAAGAGCTCCGGAGACGGCGGCTCTTTCGCGAGGGGGAGGAGGCCCTCGCCCGGGGGGATTTCGAGGGGGCACTGGCCCGCTTCCGCGAGAGCGTCCAAATCGACGTCTTCACCTCGGACGTCGAGCACCTCTGCCGGGGGGAGTCCCCGAGGGGAGCGCTGGAGTCCGCACCCGAGGTGGCCCAACAGCTCCGGGATCTTTTCGTGAGGGCCTACCGCTGGAAGCACGACCTCCCCAAGTACCGCCACATGCCCGAGCGGATGCGCCTGGAGCGCCGCGACCATGGGCTCCGGGTGATCCGCGAGCTGTTTGCGCCCTTCGTCGACGGCCCCGCGGGGGGATCGGGGGATGTTCCGCCGATGTGAGGGCCGGGCGCTCTTGGTCCTCGCCGCTGCCGCCCTCCTGGGGCTGGCCCTCTCGAAGGGCTCCTTCCCCGCAAGGGAGTTCTCGCTTCCCGCCGAGTTCCGGAGGGCCGAGCTTCGGGGGCCCGTCGACCTCAACCGGGCCTCGTTCGCGGAGCTGTTGGCGCTGCCCGGCGTGGGCCCCGCGCTGGCGGAGCGCATCTTGCAGTACCGCTGGGTCCACGGGCCGTTCCGCTCCGTCGAGGAACTGGAAAACGTCCCCGGGATCGGGCCCCGGCTCCTCGAGAAGTTGCGCGATAAGATCACCGTGGGCCGGTGACACGGGAGGAACGGACAACGAGGTCCGCTTTGCCGCTCCGGGCCCTTGCGTGCTATACTCCCTGCGTCACCTTCGCGTGCTTGTTTACAAGACCGAGAACCGCTTGGGAAAAGAACGCGCGCCGCGAGCGGCGAACTCAGACAGGAGGGATAGGACGTGGGGGATGTACGAACCCTGTGCTTCGTCGGACACTCCGGATCGGGCAAGACCGCCCTGGCAGAAGCGATTCTCCGGTGGGGTGGCGCTCCCACCGAGCTCGACGGCAGCCCCGAGGCCGAGGCCCGCGGCGGCTCCGTTGACCTGAACGTCGCCGGGTTCCAGAAGGGCGATCAGACCCTCTATATCTTGGATGCCCCCGGATTCGGCGAGTTCATCGAGGAGAGCTACAAGGGGCTCCGGGTCGCCGACACGGGCGTGCTCGTCCTAAACGCCGAGAAGGGCCCGGAGGTCCTCACCGAGAAGGCCTGGGACCTCATCAACGAGTACGAAAAGCCTGCCCTGGCGCTCGTCCACCGCATGGACCTCCCCAACGCGAAGTTTGCCGAGATCCTTGAACAGCTGAAGGAGCAGCTCGGGGGGAACTTCGCCCCGGTGCAGTGGCCCATCGTCCAGAACGGGCAGTTTGTGGGCGTGGTGGACGTCCTCGAGCAGAAGGCTTTCTACTTTGACGGCAAGACGGGGGAGGTGCCCGGGGAGCTGGCCGACCCGGTCGCCTCGGCGCGGGAGGCCCTCATCGAGGGCGTCGCCGAGGCGGACGAGGCGCTGATGGAGCGCTTCCTCGAGGACCAGGAGATCTCCACGGCCGAGATTCAAGCCGCCCTCAAGAAGGCCGTCCGGGAGCGCTCGGTAGTCCCGGTGCTGGCCACCTCCACCCAAGCGCCCAAGTCCCTCGAGATGTTTGTGAAGTTCGTCCAGGAAGCGACGCCCTCGTTCGCCGATCTCACTGAGAAGACAGAGGGCTTGCGGGCCCTTACCTTCAACGTCTCCTCGGATCAGTACCTGGGGCTTATGGCTTATGTGAAGCTCTACGGCGGGACCCTCAAGGAGGGCATGGAGATCGTGGACGTCAACAAGGGAACCAAGGAGCGGGTGCGCGAGATCCTGCGGCCCATCGGCGAGAAGCCCCAGAAGACCTCCGAAGTCGGCCCCGGGGAGATCGCGATCCTCACGAAGCTGGGGGAGTTCGCCTTAGGGGATACGTTCGCGGACCAAGAGGGCGTCGAGCCCCTCTCGCTGGGGGACCTGCCGAAGCCCGTCTTCGCCCGGGCGATCGAGCCGCTCACCCAGCAGGATGAGGAGAAGATGAGCTCCGCGCTCCGGGAGCTGGTGCTCACCAAGGCGACGCTCAGCGTCCACCGGGACGACGTCACCAAGGAGACGATCGTCTCGGGGATGGGGGATACCCAGCTCTCCGTGCTCACGGAGCGCCTCAAGAACCGCTTCGGCGTGGGCGTCCGGCTCCTGCGGCCGCTCGTGCCCTACAAGGAGACGATCACGAAGACGGCCCAGGGGAACTACAAGCACAAGAAGCAGACGGGCGGCCGCGGCCAGTACGGCGAGGTCCACCTCCGGGTGGAGCCCCTCCCGCGGGGTGCGGGGTTTGAGTTCGTCGACGAGATCAAGGGGGGCGTGATCCCCGGGCAGTTCATCCCCGCGGTGGAGAAGGGCGTCGTCGAGGCGATGCAGGAGGGCGTCTTCGGGTACCCCATGACGGACATCAAGGTGGCCGTCTTCTTCGGGAGCCACCACCCCGTGGACTCGTCGGAGATCGCCTTCAAGATCGCGGCCTCCCAGGCGTTCAAGATCGCCGTCCAGAACGATACGCCCGTGCTCTTAGAGCCCGTGATGAAGCTCACCGTGCTCACCCCCCGCGAGTTCACGGGGGACATCATGAGCAGCCTGTCGGGCAAGCGCGGTAAGATCCTGGGGATGAACCCCGAGGGGGAGCGGTGGGAGCGCATCGAGGCCGAGGCGCCCCTGGCCGAGATTCAAGACTACGCGCTGGAGCTCAAATCCATTACCCAGGGGCGGGCGACGCTGCAGATGGAGTTCGCCTACTACCAGCCCGTCACCAGCGACAAGCTGCGGGAAGAACTCCTCAAGCGGGAGCAGCGCGAGGCCCCGACGCACTGACGCCTTAAGGGGCCATGGGCATGAAGAAGCTGCGGGTAAAGACGAGCCGAGAGCAGGAACTGATCGACATCACCCCGCAGGTGGAGCGGGCGGTGCGCGAGCTGGGGCTCACCGAGGGCGCCTGCCTGCTGTACGTCCCCCACACGACCGCGGGGATTGCGATCAACGAGAACGCCGACCCCGCCGTCAAGGAGGACATCTTAGACGCGCTGGTGCGCCTGGTGCCCAAGTCCTTAGACTACAAGCACCTCGAGGGGAATGCCCATGCGCACATCCAGTCGAGCCTGCTGGGGCACTCCGTGCTTGTGCCCGTCGAGGGGGGGAAGCTCCAGCTGGGGACGTGGCAGGGGGTGCTCTTCGGGGAGTTCGACGGCCCACGGGAGCGCACGGTGTGGGTGATCCCCTTAGAGAGCCCCTCCGGGGCTGCGCAAACTAGGGAATAAGAAGAAAGCCCATCGTGCGAAAGTGGGTATCGAAGGCGAACGCCTCTCGGATTCCCTTTTGTTTCATGAGGGCAAAGCTCACGGCGTCGGTGTAGCTGAAGTCTTGGTCCCGATAGCGTCGTAGGATTTCCTCGGCCTCCCGCTCCAGCTCGGGTGTGGAGTAGACCTTGCGGATGCGGGGGCTGACGGCCAGCCGCTCCAGAAACTCGATTGCCGCTCCGTGTCCCGCCTCTCGCCGCAGCAGGATGTACGTCTCGGCTACCACGAGGTTTGTGGTGACCAAGGGATATTTACGAAGCAGCATAGGATAAACTTGCACCGCTTCTTCGTGATGGGCATCGTCCTCCACGGCCAGGGCGATCCACGCTCCGGTGTCCACAAAGACCTCGTTTCGCTTCCTCGTTGTGGGCCGTTGCCTCTTTCTTTTCTTACTCATCACGAGCACGAGCGAAGCAGGCTAAATGCTCGTCATGGCGCTCGGAGAGGTCGGTCCGACCGACCTTACCCGCCAGCCCGATGATCCCCAAGGAGGGATCTTGATCCGGGGGAAGGAGGTCCTTGAGATAGCGATCGATACTCTCGCGGATGAGCTGGGACTTGGAAACCCCACGGGCTCGGGCCAGCAGGCGAAGTTGTCGATCCTGCTCCTCTTCCAGGTAGATCTGCACCTTGGCCTTCATGAGGATCACCGTCGAGGGAATATACATCAATATTCATGACATTGCCAAGAGCGCCATCGCAAGGGCGAGTGGCCGCCCTTCGGAGTTTGGGCTACAATTCCCGCGAAGGAGTCCAGCATAAGGAGGGGCCATGCGGGAACTGCTGCAGCTGGTGCTGGCTGTCGCCGTCGTTACCGTCCTCGCCTTCTTGATCGTCCAGACGACCACCGACGCCGTCTCCCAACGCGAGCGCCTTCTCGAGACGATCGAGGACCTGCTCACCCGCGAGTCCGTCACGCTCATCGACTTCATCGAGGCGCTGGGGCAGCCCAAGTCCCTGGAGCCCGTCACCTGCGACGGGGCCAAATGCGTGAAGGCCGTCTGGGATCTCTCGTATGCCACCGTGGAGTGCTGGAAGCGCCTGGTGGTCATCCTCAACGAGGAAGCGGAGCGGGTCTTCTACTCTGAGCTCACGGACCTGGTGGTGGTCTCCCGCTCCGAGGAGGGGGCCCGCTGCATCGAGGCCCCCCGGTAAAGTAAGGGCAGCCAGCCATGGAC
>JALUUA010000098.1 GCA_027021605.1 Candidatus Bipolaricaulota bacterium
TATACGGTTTTCCTCGGCGAACCCGACGTCTTCATCCCCGGCTTCGGCTTGGAGGCTGAGATTTCCCTTACTCGCTCCCTCGGCGTATGGGCAAGCGGAGCCTACTTCCTCTCCGGGACCTGGGATTTAGAAACGGGCCTGCGCTGGCACTTCTCGCCTCAGTTCGCCCTCTCCCTTCAGGCCCTGTTCCTGTTCGACGTGGTGGACGGCTTCGTGCCCCAACTGGGAGCCGGTGCGCGTTGGAGCTTTCCCCTGAACGCAACGGGTTCGTGGACGTTCTTCAACGAGCTGGGGCTCTACGTGCCCCTGAAGGAGCGCTTCGTGCAACCTGTCTATGGAGCGGGACTATCGCTCCGCTTCTGAGGGCCTTGTAAGTCCATCCTCATTCTCCCTTTGTTGCCCCCGTAGGACCCCATGCGGTTGCCATTTGGCCCCCCATCGTGTAGAACGTACGGCGTCTTGATCCCGTTCAGACATTCACCATCTTAACGCAGCGAGGTGTTTTTCGTTATGGAACGCGAGCGAACGTTGGTGTTGCTCAAGCCCGACGCCGTCCAGCGGCGGCTGATGGGAGAGATCATCCGCCGCATCGAGCAGAAAAACCTCAACATCATCGCCATGAAGATGATCCGCGTGGACCAGAAGCTGGCCGAAACGCACTACGAAGAGCACCGCGAAAAGCCCTTCTTCCGGGAGCTGATTGACTTCATCACCGCGGGTCCCGTGGTGGCGATGGTCGTCGAGGGGCCCGACGCCGTCTCCGTCGTCCGCCGGATGATGGGAGCCACCAACCCCTTCCAGGCCGAGCCGGGGACCATACGGGGCGACTTCGGGCTCGACCTTACGGCCAACTTGATCCACGGCTCCGATTCGGTGGAGTCGGCCAAGATCGAGATCCGTCGGTTCTTCCAGCCCGAGGAGATCCTCGCCTAATTCGCAAAAGACGGCAGCTGTCCTTGATCTTAGGAGAAGCGGAAAGTATCATAAGCGCCACAGCGCTTGCGGCTTCCCTTGCTGTGTGCTGTAGTTGAGCTGTGAGCGCTTCAGCACCGAGATCCGAAGAGGAGGAGGGATGGACATGGCGTCCCGGGCGCTGCCCAAGGCATACGACCCGAAGGGCGTGGAGGACCGCTGGTACCCCTTCTGGGAAGAGCGCGGCTACTTCCACGCCGAGGTAAACCCCCAAAAGGAGCCCTACGCCGTCGTCATCCCTCCGCCCAACGTGACGGGGGAACTCCACCTGGGCCACGCGCTCAACAACTCCATCCAAGACTTGCTGATTCGCTACAAGCGCATGGACGGGTACGAAGCCTGCTGGTTCCCCGGCACCGACCACGCCAGCATCGCCGTGCACGTGCTCATCGAGCGCGGACTCGCGAAACGCGAGCTGGACGACCTCTTGAAACAAATTGGGTACCCCGTTCCCGACGACGACCGGCCCCTGACCCGCCACGACCTGGGGCGGGAGTGGTTCTTAAAGCTGGGCTGGGCCTGGCGGGAGAAGTACGGCAACACCATCCGCGAGCAGCTCAAAGCCCTGGGGTGCTCCTGCGACTGGCAGCGCGAACGTTTTACGCTGGACGAGGGCTTCTCCCGGGCCGTTCTGGAGGTCTTCGTACGGCTCTACAACGAGGGGCTCATCTACCGGGGCGAGCGGCTCATCAACTGGTGCCCCCGGTGCCTTACGGCCCTCTCGGATCTGGAGGTAGTGCACGAGGAACTCGACGGAAAGCTCTATCACATCCGCTACCCCATCGAGGGCTCCGACGAGGCGCTGGTGATCGCGACCACCCGGCCTGAGACGATGCTGGCGGATACCGCCGTGGCCGTCCACCCCGAGGACGAGCGGTACCAACACTGGGTGGGCAAGCACGTGATCTTGCCCTTGATGAATCGAAAGATCCCCATCATCGCCGACGAGGCCGTCGATCGCGAGTTCGGGACCGGGGCCCTCAAGGTCACCCCGGGCCACGATCCGGTGGACTTCGAGATCGGCGAGCGCCACGGGCTCGAGGTGATCTCGATCTTCCGCCCCGACGGGACCTGCAACGAGAACGCCGGGGCCTACAAAGACCTCGATAGATTCGAGTGCCGAAAGCGCGTGGTCGAAGACCTCAAGGCCCAGGGGCTCCTCGTAAAGGAAGAGCCCTATCGTCATAGCGTGGGCCACTGCCAGCGGTGCCACACGATCGTGGAGCCCCTGATCTCGAAGCAGTGGTTCGTCCAGATGAAGCCCTTAGCGGAGCCGGCTATAGAGGCCGTGCGCTCCGGCCGGATTGAATTCATCCCCGAGCGCTGGACGAAGGTCTACTACGACTGGATGGAGAACATCAAGGACTGGTGCATCTCGCGGCAGCTCTGGTGGGGCCACCGCATCCCGGCCTGGCACTGCCGGGAGTGCGAGGGCATCACGGTCCAGATCGAGACACCCGAGACGTGCGCCCACTGCGGCTCCTCGAATATTCAGCAGGACGAGGACATTCTAGACACGTGGTTCAGCTCGGCGCTCTGGCCCTTCGGGATCATGGGCTGGCCCGAGGACACCGAGGAGCTGCGCTACTTCTACCCCACGTCCCTGCTCAGCACGGGCCCGGACATCCTCTTCTTCTGGGTGGCGCGGATGATCATGATGGGGCTGCACTTTATGGGCGACGTGCCCTTTCGGACGGTGTACTTCCACCCCATCATCGTGGACGAGCGGGGGCAGAAGATGAGCAAGTCCAAGGGGAACGTGATCGACCCCATGGACATCAAGGCCCGCTACGGCACGGACGCGCTGCGCTTTACCCTCTTGAGCAACGTCACCAAGGGCCAGGAGATGCGCCTCTCGGAGAAGGACATCGAGGGCTCCCGCAAGTTCTTGAACAAGATCTGGAACGCCACCCGCTTCTCCCTCATGAACCTCGAGGATTTCTCGCCGAATCCGGGCGCGGGCGGCGATCTCGCCTCCCGGGTG
>JALUUA010000099.1 GCA_027021605.1 Candidatus Bipolaricaulota bacterium
CTGTCCTCACGCTTCTCTCCCGCATCGCCGTCCCTAAGCTGCTTACGGAGGTCCCATGAGCCGATGAAAAACTTGTGACGATCTCCGATAACGCAGCAACAGAAGACGTCGGAGGCGTTGCTGTTGGCAATAATGGCACGATGATTATCCTGAACAGTACCGTCTCTGGAAACTCCAGCGATTTCCGAGGAGGTGTATTTAGTTTTGGACCGACCGGAAACTTGACGATCGTAAACAGCACGATTGTAAATAACTCCTCTGCTTCAGGGGCTGGCGGGGTTTTAACCGCTTCTAATTTTTTTAAAATCAAGAACTCCATCGTGGCGAACAACAGCGGAGGAAACTGCTCAATTCCGAGTGGTTCCGTCAGCGGCACGAACTTCGACACGGACGGGACATGCCCCGGGTTTACGCAGGTGACGAGCGCCGATCTCAACCTCGGCTCCCTGCAGCTCAACTCCCCGGGCACGACGGCCACCCACGCCCTCCTGGCGGGCAGCGTGGCCATCGATGCGGCTACGGACTGTACCCTCATTGACGGCACCACCCCGGTCACCGAGGACCAACGCGGCGTTCCCCGACCCCAAGGGCCGAATTGCGATGTGGGGGCGTACGAGGCTCGTTCCTTCACCCTCACGATCACCGGAGCGGGCACCGGCGGCGGCACGGTCACCAACTCCGGGATTAACTGCACCGTCAGCTCGGGCAGCACCTCCGGCGACTGCTCCGAGACCGTCCCGGAAGGAACGTCTATCCCCCTGACGGCCACACCCGATGGCAGCTCCGTCTTTGCGGGCTGGAGCGGCGACCCCGATTGCTCCGACGGCCAGGTGATCATGGACGCCGGCAAGACCTGCACCGCCACCTTCAACGACCAGAGCAATCCCTCTTCGGCCGTCTTCGCGGTGAGGAACGACGGGACGGTCTCCTCGGATCGCGCCTTCTTCTGCGGACTTGCGCAGAACTGCTTCAACACGGGGCTGGGGGCCGACCTGGCGGAGCGCATCTGGGTGACGGAGCCCGTCGAACCCGGGGACGTGGTCGAGATCGATCCTCACCACCCGGGCAAGTACCGCAAGGCCCGCGGGCCCTTCAGCCCAAGGGTCGCCGGTGTGATCGCTACTTCCCCCGGGATCACCCTAGCGAACGATCCCGGGGAACAGCGTGGGCTCCTGGAGCACCTGGAGGGGTATTCCCTTTGGACCCAGGTCGGCCCCCGCCCCTGGGTATCTAGCGCCGTTCTCCTTAGAGAGGCAGGACACCCCACAGGATCGTGGCTCGGTCTCTCCGCTCTCTTGGACCCCAAGGGGGAGAGGAGCGAAGCTTGGGGAGGAGTTGCCGGGATACTTGAGGCGAAGAGGACGCGGTTGGCCCTGGAGCGGTTGCTCTCGCGGCCACCGGGGCAGCCGTTCCTGGCGCTGATGGGGCGGGTGTGGGTCAAGGCCACGGCAGAGAACGGCCCCATCGCGCCGGGGGATCTCTTGACCACCGCCTCGAAGCCGGGCTACGTGATGCGCTGCTCTCGGCTGGAGAGGTGCGGAGGCGCGCTGGTGGGCAAGGCCCTCACGGCTTTAAGGGAGGGCGAAGGGCTCATCGAGGCCCTCGTGTTGCGGTAGCCCCGCGGTTCCCGGATCGGATAGGCGAGCAGAGACCCGGAGGCCGTTTTCCGCCCCTCCCTTGCAACGTGTGATCGCCGACCCTAGACTCTTCGCGGTGGCCTTCATGAGGACGGGGAGAACCCTCTTAGGGGAAGCGGAAGACCGGGCCAAGCTGCGCCTCTTCTTCGCCGAGATCGCCGAGGAGTTCGGCGTGGAGCTGGCCTATCTCTTCGGCTCACGGGCTCAAATCGAGGGGCGCGCAGGGCCTCTGAGCGACTACGACTTCGCCCTCCTCCTCCGCGAGGAGCTTGCCTTCCCTCGACGCTATGAGCTGGCCTATCGCTTGGCCCGGTGCCTTGGGGTGCCGTTTGACCGCATCGATCTGGTGGTGCTGAACGCCGCACCCATCGAGCTGCGCTACGGCGTCGTCGCCACCGGGATTCTGTTGTATGAGGTCCATCGCGCCGTGAGGGTGGAGTTCGAGGCCCGCACCCTAGGGCGGTACTTCGACTACCTGCCCGTTCTGCGCCGCCAGCGGGCAGACCTCCTCCGAAGCCCAAGGTACGGGCTTACGCGCAAGGGCAAAAGCGAGGGGAGAGACGTGGGCGAGGACGAGGGCAAGGGCAAAGGCAAAGGCAAAGGCAAGGGGGAGAGGGACTTCGCAGATGCAGCCCGAATTCAGCGGTATCGAGCGGCGCTTAGAGAGGCTGAGCGAGTGCTTGCGAAAGCTCGAGCCGCTTAGGGAGAAGGAGAAAGAGGAGCTGCGGGCGGATCCGTATCTTCAGGACATTGTGGAGCGGAACCTGGAGGTGGCCGCCCAGGCATGTCTCGACATTGCCAACCGGATCATCTCCTTGGAGCAGCTGGAGAAGCCGCGCGACTATTATGAAGCGATCCTCCGCCTAGGGGAAGCCAAGATCCTTCCGGAGGATTTCGCCCGACGCTTTGCCCCCATTGCCGGATTCCGCAACGTCCTGGTCCACGAGTACCTGGACATCGACTGGGACGAGGTCTACGAGAACCTCCAAGAGCTGGAGGACCTCTACGAGTTCGCCGAGCATGTTCGCGCTTGGATGAGGAGGAGGCTCCGGGAATCGGGGGACCCCTCGGAAGCGTCCTAACAGCGTTTAAGGGCTTAGCCTGCTCGCCTTCCTCCTCTTCCTCTCCCTCTCCCCTCCTCTATCCGCACCCAAGAGTTTGGCGGTTTCTTGATCTCTTAACGCTGGGTTAACGCTGGATTTTTATACTGAATCGGGTGCGGACTCGGGGGTCAACGACCCGAGAGCGCGACCCCTTTGGGGAAGGGGGAAAACGAGCTTGCGCGAGGAAGGGGGTTGGTCCGGGTGAAGGGCA
>JALUUA010000100.1 GCA_027021605.1 Candidatus Bipolaricaulota bacterium
CATCGTCACGCGATCTTCGGGACGAGCCCCTGCATCGCCGTCCATCCCTCGGACTTGGCCCCCGCTCTCATCGCGTTGGACGCCGAGGTCCGCGTCGTGGGCTCCGAGGTGGACGGCTGGCTCCCCCTAGAGGAGATCTACCGCCTACCCGACGAGAACAACCGCGGGCGGACCGTGCTCGGGCCGAGCGATCTCATCACGGAGATCCGGGTTCCCCAGCGGGAGGGCTCGCGGGGGGTCTTTCTAAAGGCGATGGAACGGGCGGCGTGGTCCTTCGCGCTGGTGAGTGTGGCCGCGCGGATCGACCTCGACGGTGACCGCGTGAAGGAAGCCCGCCTGGTGTTGGGGGGCGTCGCGGGCAAGCCCTGGCGCGTGCGCGACGCGGAAGCCCTCCTTCAGGGCCAGGCGCTCACGGAGGAGCTTATAGAGAGAGTAGCGGAGGCCGCCGTGGCCGGTGCCCAACCCCGCGAGCACAACGCGTACAAGATCCCCCTCACCCGAGCCCTCGTCAGGAGGGCGCTACGGGAGCTGCTGGAAGCCTCCCGATAAGCGACGACTATGCTCTCAGCTGCCGGGATTGTAGCTCAGCTTAGAGGATCGAGAGGTATAAGCGACGCAAGCAGGTGAAGTGGCAATGGCAAAGTATCAGTTTATCGTTGTGATCGAACGCGATGAGGACGGCGTGTATATCGCCTCCTGTCCTGCCCTTCAAGGCTGCTATTCCCAAGGGGATACCTATGAGGAAGCGCTTGAAAACCTTAAGGATGCTATCAAGTTGCACATCGAGGCACGCAAAAGCCTAGGTGAGCCAATCCCCATTGAGATCGCTGTGGATCGCGTGGAAGTCCATGCCTAAGCTCCGCCCGGCTACGCCCAAAGAGGTAGAGCGAGTCTTGAAAACGCAAAATAGTATTCGCTGCGCTTTAGAGTCTACACGCTAAGATCAAAACCGAAATCCCGCCCCCACCCGAAGCTCGGTGAGCCCTCCGGCATCGAAGAGCACCGCGCTGAAGGCGTGAAAGCCGCTTACGTTAACCACCAGCTTGAACGTCTGCTCCTCGAGGAGGAGCGGCACCCCGGCAAAGCGGGTCATCGTCCGCCAGCTCACCGGCCCGAGCGCCACCTGCAGGATGACGTCCTGCCGGACCCACACCAGCAACGGGTCCAGCGTGCTCCGGGCGAAGAAGCGGACCGCAAGGGGGGATTGCAGCCGAATCTCCGCGTCGAGGAGCAGCTTCGCAAAGCCCCCCAGCATGAAGAGGGGCGTCGCCGCCAGCCGCACCGCCCCCAGCGCAAGGTCCACCCGAACCGCCTGCTCCGTGAACACGAAGGGCGCGACCACCAAGCGGTCCGGGCGGTCGTCGGGCCGCGGGCCGTCGAGGCACCCCACGTCCAGGGGCAAACAGGGGAGCACCGTCACAAAGTCCTCCACGACCCGGATGACCCCGAAGCCCGTAAAGCTCGTAAGCCCCACCCCCAGCGCGGAGCGGACCCCGGCCTCGATCACCAGGCCGGGGTTTACGTCGGGGCTCGGCGGGCCGAGTTCTTCTAAGATCGCCTCCGCGGCCAGGCGAAACGCCCCGCCCCCGCCCACCAGCTCGGCCCGCAGCTCGTTGCGCTCGAAGACCAGGGTGTCGAGGAACAGGAGCTTGTCCACCACCGCCAGGTCCCCCAGCTCCAGGAGGAGGGAGAAGAGCTGGGATTCGAGGGCCAGGAGCCCGAACCGCGTCTGACCGAGAAGGGTCGCGTCGGCCACCGAGGCCCCCAGCAGCAGGGTAAAGGACGCGTCCGCCAGCGCGAGCGGCGCGGGCACGAAGAGCAGCTCCGCGGCAAAGGCGGCCGTAAGCTCCTGCGCATACCCGGTCCCCGTCCCGATTCCGGTCGAAACGGCGACGAAAAGCGCGACGCACAGAACGACGCCTGCACGCGAGTTCCCCATGGGGGAAACGATACCCTCCCCGCAAGCGCCAAAGGAAGGCGGACGTTCCGCGCCCGTCCAGACAAGCGGGCCCTCCCCCGCAGACAGAGTTCCTAGGAAGCCGCCGCACGGGGAGGTACAAGAGAACTCGGAGTGATCCTAGCTCCGCTTCGGTTCTGTGTCGCTTCTGAGCGCTATGCCGCACGGCACGGGGCGGACTCATCGGGCCGTGCGGCGTGCGTGGAGAGCAAGGAAAGGAGTGATCCCGTACGCAGATGATCGACCGGAAACGCAAGAGGGTGGGCGGTTGGCTGCTCACCGCCCTGATCGTTGGAGTGGGACTGAGCATGGGCATGAGCGTGGGCGTGGGAATGCCCGCGTGGGGGCAGGAGCCCCCGGAGGTCGACCTCTTCCAGGCGGGCCCTCCGCCGGGGCTTCCGACCCGCGGAATCGGCCTTTCCGTCTCCTTCCCACTGGTGTTCCTGCCCGCGGGTCCGCCCGCGGTCACCTCCGCGACGGTCTTTTTAGACCTCATCGCCCAGGGGGACCTCGCCGGGGATCTCTTCCACCGGACGGAGCTGCGCTTCTTCGTCTCCCTGCTCTCAGGGCTGCGCACGGACCTCACCTCACTGCGGGAGTCCCTGCTGATCGCCTTTACGCCCTCGCCCGCGATCTTCTACATCGGGGGCGGGCTCGGCGTCTTCCCCGTCGAGGTGGGCGCGGCGCCCTCGGGGGGCTTTCTGTTGAGCACCCTGATCCGCGCGGGCATCGAGGTCCAGGTCGCCCCCATCGGGCTCTTCCTCGACGTCGTGTACGAGACGATGCCGCAGCCCGTGCTGCACATCCAGGACCCCACGTTTGGAGGCGCGTTCGGGAACACATCGCTGGTTGTCTCCGCGATCGAGCTGAGCGTCGGCGTGCTCGTTCACTTCTGATGGGCTGAGGCGGGCAAACGGGAGGACGGGACGGGGAAGGGGATGGGCCGCCGCAGCCGCAGCCGCAAGCGGGAGCGGGCTCCCCAGCGGGTC
>JALUUA010000101.1 GCA_027021605.1 Candidatus Bipolaricaulota bacterium
TCGGTGCCCGCCGCGTAGAAATTCAATACGCCAAGCGCGTGGTGCGGGGTCGGGTGTACGGGGGCCAGAACACGTTCATCCCCTTCGGGGTCAACCAGGGCGGCGTCATCCCGATCATCTTCGCCGCGGCGATCCTCACCCTGCCCCAGACCCTCCTGCAGCTGCCCGCGGTTCAGAACCTCCTGGCCAACGGGCCCGACTTCCTGCTGGCCCTCAGCAACGACCTCCAGCAGGGCGGCTGGCTCTACCTCACGCTCTACGGGATTTTGATCTTCTTCTTCACGTACTTCTACAGCGCGATCGTCTTCAACCCGCAGGACTTGGCGGATAACCTCAGGCGCTGGGGCGGCTTTATCCCGGGGATCCGGCCGGGCAAGCCCACCGCGGACTACCTGGAGCGCATCCAGACCCGGCTGCTCACCATCGGCGGCCTGTTCTTGGTCATCATCGCGCTTTTGCCGTACGTCGTGCTCAACTTGAGTGGAGGCGCGCTCCAGGTGGCGTTCGCCCTGGGCGGCACCTCGGTGCTCATCGCCGTCGGGGTGGCGGTGGACACGATCAAGCAGATCGAGGCCCACATGGTGGAGCGCCACTACGAGAGCTTGATCCGCAAGGGCGGCGCGGTCCTGGGAGGACGGCGGGTCTAGGGCCATGGGCTGTGCGGGGGCAAAGCGGATCGTCCTCTTGGGGCCGCCGGGCGCGGGGAAGGGCACCCAGGCCGAACGCTTGGCCCGCCACCTGAACCTCCCGCTCATCGTCACGGGGGACCTTCTGAGGGCCGCCGTGCGCGAGGGGACGCCGCTGGGCCAGAAGGCGAAGGCGTACATGGACCGCGGGGAACTCGTCCCCCACGAGCTGGTGGTCGCCCTCATCCGCGAGGCCCTCGAGAGGATCGACGGCGAGAAGGGTTTTTTGCTCGATGGGTTCCCGCGCAACCTCGAGCAGGCCCAAGCCTTGGAGGCGATCACGCCCATCGACGTGGCGCTCCTCATCGACGTCCCCCGCGAGGAGGTCGTGCGCCGCTTAAGCGCCCGCCGGGTGTGCGAGCGGTGCGGCCGGGTCTACAACCTGCTGACGCAGCCCCCGCAGCGGGACGAGATCTGCGATGCCTGCGGCGCGAAGCTCGTCCAGCGCTCCGACGACACCCCCGAGGTGGTCGCAAAACGGTTCGACGTTCAGTATAATCAAGACGCACAGCCGCTGATCGAGTCCTATCGTCGAAAGGGCCTCCTCCTTACCGTAGACGGCATGGGGTCTGTAGAGGAGGTCTTTGCGCGCATTATCAGGGCGCTGGAGGAGCGCTGTGCGGGGTCTTGAGCGATCGATGCGATGATTCCCTTGAAGACGGCCCGCGAAATCGCGATTATGCGGGAGAACGCCCGGATCTTGAATGAGATTTTGGGGGAGTTGCTGGCGAGGGCGCGGCCCGGCGTCTCCACGGGGGAGTTGGATCGCCTCGCGGAGCGCCGGGTGCGCGAGGCCGGGGTCCGCCCGGCGTTTAAGGGATACAAGGGCTACCCCGCCACGATCTGCACGTCCGTCAACGAGGAGATCGTCCACGGGATCCCGCGGGACGACCGCATATTGAACGATGGGGACGTGCTCTCCATCGACATCGGGATCGAGCGGGACGGCTACTTCGCCGACCGGGCGGACACGGTGATCGTGGGCCGCCCCCGGGAGGAGGACCTCGAGCTGATCGAGGTGGCCCGGGAGGCCCTGGAGCGGGGGATCGCAGAGGCCCGCGCCGGAGGGCGCTTGGGGGACATCTCCCACGCCATCGGCGTGTATGTGCTAAGCCGCGGGTATAACTTCGCCAAGAGGTTTGTGGGCCACGGGATCGGTCGGGCGATGCACGAGGACCCTCAGGTGCCCAACTACGGGACGCCGGGGAAGGGCCCCAGGCTGCGGGAGGGAATGGTCCTGGCGATCGAGCCCATGGTCTGGAAGGCCGAGCCCGACGAGACCCCCGAGGAGGAAGAGCGGGTCTTGGCCGACGGGTGGACCGTGGTAACGCCGAGGGGCCAGCGCGCGGCCCACGTCGAGGAGATGGTCCTCATCACCGCCGACGGGCCGGAGGTCCTCACGGCCACGGCCCCTGCGGTGGCCGCCGCGCGCCCGGGGCTGTAAGATTAAGATAAAGATAAACAAGACGCATAGGACTGCGGGAAACCCGTGATCCGAAAGTCCAAAGGAGAAGGGGAGACGAAGGGGAGAAGAAGGGAGCGAAGCGGAGCGGAGCGAAGCGAAGGAGGGGAGAGCATCGGCAAGGTAGAGACGATTCGACAGCGCGGGGAGGTTGTTGAGGCGTACCCCGGCTCGACGTTTAAGGTGAAGCTCGAGGACGGCCGGGAAGCCCTGTGCCACGTGTCGGGTCGGATGCGCAAGTACTACATCAAGATCTTGCCGGGCGACAAGGTGATTGTGGAGTTCACCCCCTATGATCTCACGCGGGGACGGATCGTCTACCGCGAGAGCTAAACGCGCAGAGCAGCCGCTTTGCAGTCAGGAGCAAGTGAGGGAAGGGATAGCGATGAAGGTACGGAGCTCGGTAAAGAAGATCTGCGACCACTGCCAGCTGGTGCGGCGGGGCGGCAAGCTCATGGTCATCTGCAAGAACCCCAAGCACAAGCAGCGGCAGGGGTAATTTCATTGGGGTAATTACGGAGGAGGGCGAGGACGGGTGGCACGGATTGCCGGAGTGGACTTACCCAACAAGAAGCGCGTGGAGGTGGCGCTCACGTACATTTACGGGATCGGGCGCCCCACGAGCCAGCGCATTCTGGCCAAGACGGGCATCGATCCCAACAAGCGCGTCCACGAGCTCACGGAAGCGGAGGTCGCGGAGCTGCGCAAGGAGATCGAGGGGAACTACCTCATCGAGGGGGATCTTAGGCGGAAGGTGAAGTCAGACATCGACCGCCTCAAG
>JALUUA010000102.1 GCA_027021605.1 Candidatus Bipolaricaulota bacterium
GTTTTCATGCTTTCTCACCGCCGAAGCTCCACCCTTACGCGGTACTCCTCCGGCCCGATAAGCGCGTAGAGAACGCTGCTTAGGATGCTGATGAGCAGCGCCCCCAGGAACGCCGACCCGAAGCCGCGGATCTCTACGCCCGCCACCAGCTCCCCCACCAAATAGAGGATGAACGCGTTGATCACCAGGAGGAAGAGCCCCAAGGTCACGATCGTCGCCGGAAGGGTGAAGAAGATCAACAAAGGGCGCAGAAAGGCGTTCAAGAGTCCCAACGCCAGCCCGGCCCAGATCGCGGCGGCGAAGTCCTCCACCACGATGCCCGGCAGAAGCCAAGCCACGGCGTAGATCGCCAGGGTTCCCGCCACCCAGCGCGCGAAAAACCTCATCAGCTTCGAAGAGCCCATCCTCACCTCCCACCCCGATTGTAGGACCCCGTCGCCGGGTGCTCAACCGAGTTGCAGGACCCTCGTCCAGGCGGTAGAGTGAGCCCGATTCTCCCGAGAGCGAGGCGATACTCGTGTTCTTCCCCCTGCGAGACTACCGCCCCAGCCACCGCTTCCCCCTGGTAACCCTCACGCTCATCGCGATCAACGTGCTGGTCTATCTGTACCAGGCCCTCGTCCTGGGGGACCAGCGGGTCCCGGTGCGCGTGGGGCTGCACCGCGCATTCATCACGAAGGAGGAGCTCTTCCTCTACACCTACGGCCTCTCCCCCTGCGAGGTGCTGGGGAGCTGTGCCCCCTTCCCGCCCGTCGATTTTCCCTTATGGCTCACGCTCTTTACCTCCATGTTCCTCCACGGCGGGCTGCTGCACCTGGCGGGGAACATGTGGTACCTCTGGATCTTCGCGGACAACGTCGAGGACGCGATGGGAAGGCTGCGCTTTGTGCTCTTTTACCTGCTCTCGGGGCTCGCCGCGGCCGCAGCCCAGATCGGGGTGAACCCCGACGCCCAGACGCCCATGGTCGGGGCTTCCGGTGCGATCTCCGGGGTGCTGGGGGCGTATATGGTCCTCTACCCGCGGGGACGGGTGCTTACGCTCCTCTGGGTCTTCTACTTCGTCCGGTTCCTGCAGCTCCCTGCCCTCTACTTCCTGGGCTTCTGGTTCCTGTTCCAGCTGCTGAGCGCCTCGCTGGTGGGCACCGGGGAAGGAGGGGGCGTCGCTTGGATGGCCCACATCGGGGGCTTCGTGGCCGGGGCGCTCCTGGTCCGCTTCTTCGTAACCCGGCCTCGGCCTCAGCCCTAGCCCTAGCTCTAGCTCCCGCCCCAAGCTCTAGGCCCTAGGCCCGCGAGCCGGACCTCCCCGCTTAGCCCTTCTGGTAGTACTGCGCGTTGATCTCGATGTACTTGCGCCACTCCTCCGGGAGGTCCTCCTCGGGGAAGATCGCCTCCACGGGGCAGACGGACGCGCACGCGCCGCAGTTGATGCACGTCTGCGGGTCGATGTAGAGCTGCGGGGCTTCGTCGTAGCCCGGCTCGTCCGGGCGGGGGTGGATGCAGTCGACGGGGCAAACTTGCAGGCACTCCCCGGACTTGGTGTTGACGCACGGCTCGGCAATGACGAAGGCCATCGGACTCCCCTCCTCATCAGACTTCCGAATGCTTCGGTCTGCAACGGCGGCTTCGCCCGAGTATAGCAGAGCACATGCCCAAAATCAACGGACACGTGGGAAATAGAGACGATCCTCTTTGCGAATCCGCCCCTGCTCCAGGAGGCGGTTGATGGGGGCGATGAGCAGCCGCCAGTCCACGCCCAGCTCCTCGCCGATCTGCACGAGTCGCACCCCCTCGGGGTGACGCTCGATGACCGCCAGGACGCGGCGGGCCGCCTCCTCGATCTGCTCCCGCAGGGGCTCCGAGGCCCCTCCGGACACGGGGGGTGCGGGTGCCCGCCCCCCGCGCGCGCGGGGGCGCCCCCTCCCCAGGTTCTCGAGGCCGCCGCCGATGCCGACCAGGACGGCCAGGATCCCCACGGCGATCAACAGCGCGCCGAGCGCGCTGAGCAGATCGGACACGATGGACTTCCCCTTTTCCCTTTTTTCCCCTTTGCGGGGGGAGGCTCCCGGCGCAGGGCAGAATAGCGCGCACCCGCGATCGGTTTCAAGGGACGGCGGCGCGCCCCCCGTGGGAGACAGGGCTGGGCTAAGAGGCGTCCTTCGCGCGGAAGAAGAGCCAGTTCTTGGGGTCTTTATCGGGCTGAAAGCGGAGGAGGACGTAGCGCCCCCGCAGCTTCTCGCCGTGGATCTCCACCACGATCTCGTTCGGATCCCACTTGATGGGGATATACGTCCCGCGGTCCCAGATGCGGACGGTCCCGGCGCCGTACTCGCCCTCGGGGATCTCCCCCTCGAAGTCGCCGTACTCCAGCGCGTGGTCCTCGACTTGGACGGCGAGGCGGCGGATCCCGGGTTGGGCGGGCGGCTCCTTGGGGAGGGCCCAGCTCTTGAGCACGCCCTCCCGCTCCAGCCGCAGGTCCCAGTGGAGCCGGCGGGCGTGATGCTCTTGGATCACGTAGCGCAGCCCCTCGCGCTCGGAGGTCATGGGCTGGGGATCGCGTTTAGGTAAAGTCGAGGAACTTCTCCAGGCGCTTGCGGATCTTGGGCTGGCGCAGCTTCTCCAGCGCCTCGTTCTGGATCTGGCGGACCCGCTCGCGGCTGATGCCCAGGATGCGCCCCGTCTCCTCCAGGGTGCGGGGCTGGTCGTCCTCCAGACCGTAGCGCAGCGAGAGGACCTTGCGCTCCCGCTCGCTCAAGGACTCGAGGGCCTTGCGCAGCTCCTCGCGGCGCAGCTCCTTCAAAGCCGTCCGCAGGGGGGAGGGGAGGCTGCCGTTGCCGATGAGCTGCTCCAGCTCGTCGCCGTCCTCCTCCTCGTCGAGGGGCTGGTCCAGCGAGGGCGTGTACTGCGGGGCCTGGCGCGCCTCCTGGATCTGCTCCACGGGCATCCCGAGCACCTCGGCCAGCTCCTCGTCCGTGGGGAGCTCCCCGTACTCCTGGAGCCACTGGGCCTCGGCTTCTTGAATCTTGCGCAGCCGCTGCAGGAGCGACTCCGGCAGCCGAATGGAGCGGGAGGTCTGCGTGAGCGCCCGGGTGATCGCCTGGCGGATCCACCAGGTGGCGTAGGTGCTAAATTTATAGCCGCGCTCCGGGTCGAACTTCTCCACGGCCCGCATCAGCCCCACGTTCCCCTCTTGGATCAAATCGAGCAGCGGGAGCCCGAGGCCCGTGTAGCGCTTGGCGATCGAGACGACCAAGCGGAGGTTGGCCGCGGCGAGCTTCGCCTTGGCCTCCTCGTCGCCGGCGCGGGCCCGGCGGGCCAGCTCCTTCTCCTCCTCGGCGGTGAGCAGCGGGATGCGGCCGATCTCGCGCAGGTAGGTCTGAATGGGGTCCTCCCCGGAGCCGGACCGTCGAGCCGCTCCGGGGTCCTCCACGTCCCCCTCGGCCTCGGCGATCTCGCCCTCCGGATCGACCTCGAGGGCGGCCAGCTCCTCCCCGGGTTCGGGTCCGGGGTCGGAGAGGCCCTCCTGCCCGCGTTCCACTGCCCTTTCCTTCTCGTTCTCCTCCCGCTCGGTCATGGCACGGCACCCCCTCCGGACTCCGCAGCGTGGGATGGGGAGTCGACCGGGAGCCGCTCCCAGCATACCCAAGCCCGGACGGCCCGGCAAGGCCCCCTTGCGAACCGGGCTCGGGCGCCTGAGGGGGGCGATCCGATCAAAGCTCCTTCCCCAAGAGCCCCTTCTCCAGGGAGGCGCGCCCGGGACCGACGAGCAGGAGCACCAACGCCAGCCCGAGGAGGGCCAGATCCAGCTCGTAGCCCGCCCCCTTGCTCGGGGGGGCAATCAGGCCCACGGGGAGCTTGACCGTGAGGGTGGCCACCACCATGATGATCGCCAGCCCCAGCGCGGCCCAGCGGGTGAGCACCCCCAGGATGACGGCGATCCCGCCGAAGAGCTCCACCAGCGACACCACCCAGGCGAAGAAGAGCGGGGCAGGAATCCCCACCCCCTCGAAGAACTTACCCACGTTGTCCACGCCCAGGACGAAGAGCTTCTGATACCCGTGGGCCACGAAGATCACGCCCAGGATCAGACGCCCCAACAGCAGGGCCAGGTCCTGCGACTCACCGAAGAGCTTGGCCAGCATCCGCATCGCCTCCTAGGGGGCTTGTGTTCCCAAGCCGTGGCTTGGGCTTGGCTTGGCTTGGCTTCGCTTCGCTTAGCTTAACTCTATGCTTCTATACGCAAAGCGCTCCCGGGGAGCAAGGACGCCTGACCTTCGGGCCGCGACTTGCGCGGCGTCGATTTTCCGAGCAGAATCTACCCCATCTCGCGGAGAACCCCGGGGAGGTGAGGGATCGGGATGGATCGACGACCGTCCGCGGCGCGGGGCGCAGCGGCGGCGGTTGTGGCCGCGCTTGCGGCGCTCCTTTGGGGGCTCCTTTGGGGGCCGCCTGCGGGGGAGGAGCTTTCGCGGGCTTGGGCCCTGCCCCAGACGGCGACCCGGGCGCCGCAGGAGCGCCCGCTTCGCCCCCATGCCCCGATCGTCATCGCGGGGAACAGGGCCTTTACGGCCGAGAACGGCGTTGTGCGGGGGTCGGGCACCGCGGAGGACCCCTACGTCATCGAGGGCTGGCGCATCGACGCGCCCCAGGCCCCCGTCGGCATCTCGATCGCGGACACGGACGCCTACGCGATCGTGCGCCGCTGCGAGGTGCGCAACACCCAGCGGGCGGGGATCCGCCTCGACCGGGCCGCCAACGTCACGATCGAGAACTGCCGGGTGACGGGGAGCGAGCGGGGCTTCCAGATCGCGGACTCCCGGGACGTCGTCGTGCGCGACAGCGTCGCCGAGTTCAACCGCGAGGGCGGCTTCTTCGTCTTCGGCTCACGAGGCGTCGAGCTGGTGGGCAACGCGGCCCTTTACAACTGGGAGCCCTCCCTGCAGCGGGTCCGCTCCTGGGGGATCTACGTCGACGAGAACTCCCGCTCGCGGGGGCGGGACAACCGCAGCTCCGGGCACGCCCGCGACATCGCGATCTTGGTCCCCGGGGCCGGGGAGCCCGTGGACTTGTACGCCAGCCCGCCGCCGATCCCCGAGCAGAGCTGCACGCAGATCTTCCGCGAGTACCTGCTGTTCATCGGGCGGCTGGAGGGGACCGAGCCGCTGACGGAGCCCTACTGTGCCCTGCTGCTGGCCGTTCTGCGCAGCCTCCCGGACCACATGCGGGGCAAGATCGCGCAATTCATTTTGATGCCCGAGAGCGAGGAGGCCGCCGGGATGTACACCGGCGTGGGCACGGTGCGCCTATTCGCCAATCTACGCCACCTCAAGGCGTTTACCGAGACGACCTACCACGAGATCGGGCACGTGCTCCAAGACCGCCTCTTTACGGATCCAGAGCAGGAGCGCTGGACGCGGCTTCACCAGCGCTCTGCTCAGGACCCCGACCACTACGCCGTCCAAGACGCGGACGCCGCCACCCGGCTCTCCGGGATCCTGAGCTACGGGATGGTCAACCGCTTTGAGGACTTCGCCTCGACGTTCGAGGCGTACACGCGGGACACCCCGGCGATGGTCGCCCGCGCCCGGCGGGTCGAGGCCCTCACGGGCAAAACGGTCCTGGGGGAGAAGATCGCGTTTGTGGTTTCGCTGTTTCGCGGCTTCCCGTACGCCTACCGCAAGCTGCTCGATTGGGACTCCGAGGCTGGGGAGGCCCGGGTGCGCATCCAGCGCGCGGCGATCGAGCAGCTCGAGAACGGCCTTCCCGTCCTCGAGAACCCCGCGTGGGAGGAGTTCTAGCCCCGAGGAGCGCGGTTATGGCCAGTCATCGCCGTTCCGGTAGTGCGACCAGTCCGTCTGGTGAAAGGCCCGGAGAAATGCTTTCACGAAGGGCTTTGCCGGTTGCTGGGGCAGCACAACGCGAAGGAGCTTGACTCGAGAGGTCGGCCTCATCGTCCGCACGTTGTGGACGAAGCCGGCGTCTTTTGTGAAAAAGAGGTCATAGCCCTGGGCGACTTGGCGGTACAGGGTGCTGTTATCCAACCCCTTGAGGCGCAGGGTGTTGACGGACTCCACCTCGTGCCCGAGCTGCCTTAGGGCAGAAACCAGCGACTCGGGAAGGTTCTCATCCAGCAGGATTCGCATCGGGTCAACATCGGGTCAGCTCGGAACGGCCAAAGCCTCGGAGTGGGCCAGCTCCTCTAACACGCCCCGAATCGCCTCCTCGCTGAGGCTGGGGTACTCTCGGACGATCTCGGGAATGGTCATCCCCGAGGCGAGGAGTTCCAGGAGCAGCGCCACCGAGATGCGCGTGCCCCGCACGCGGGGCGCGCCCCCCAGGTGATCGGGGTCTGAGACGATCCACCTCTCCATAGTCTTTGTCTCACCTTCTCCGCCCATCTGGAGTCGATTCTACCCGCAAACCCCGCGCCTGCCCAGCACGGCTCGCAAGGCCGGAGTTTTATAGTTCCTCGTCCCGATGGTCTGCCAGGGGTTCGTAGACGGCCTGCTCCTTGGGGAAGTGTTCCACCACCTTCAACTCCCCCCCGACCAAGCGCTCGATGTAGTGATCGTGGAACGCCTGATGGTCTTCGGAGCGCAGGAACTTGTCGCCCTGCGGGAAGCCGAAGCCCTTCTCGACCTCGACGCCCTCCAGAAACACGACCAGATCGGGGTTGTCCGCGGGGGAGCGCCAGCCCGTCTCCTCGATCGCGCGCTTGAGGAGGTGGACGATCTCCCAACCGTACCAGTAGTGGGAGCCCGTGGTGGCGCGGCCCGTGTCCCGCTCCCGGCCCTCGGGGGTGACGCCCACGGCCTCGCGGAACGCCGCGTCGAACTCCCGCCGGTCCTCGGGGACCTGGTCGAGCCTGCGGGGGTGGTTGGAGATGTACCACGTCCCCTCCAGGGAGGGATCGCCCTGGATCTCGATCCCGTCCACGGTGCCGATGACCCCGAAGAACTCCATTTTCTCCAACAGCCCGAGCTCGCCCGCGGTCCCCAGGAAGCGCAGGGCGTTCGCCCCGGGGAAGACGTGGAAGAGGACCTCCGTGCCCGGGTCAATTCGGCTCAGGAACGGCAGGAAGTCCGTGGTCTCCAGGGGCACGGAGACGACGTCCAGCACCGCGGCGCCCACCCCCTCGAGGAGGGGCGGCCAGGCGCGCGCGTGGCTCTCCCCAAACGAATACGCCGCGACCACGATCGTCCAGCGCCTTCCCAAATTTTCCACGGCCCAGCGGTGGGCCACCTGGGCGTGGGCCTGCACGGAATGGTTTAAGCGGAAGACGTAGCGATTCCCGGCCTCGCCCGTGATCTCCGTCGCCTCGCCCATGGGGAAGTAGACGACTTTCAGCTCCGCGGCCAGGGGCAGGGAGGCCAAGCTCACCCCGGAGTGCTGGGACCCGATAACGATCCCCGCCCCCCGCTGGACGAGTTTTACGAAGGCATCCCGGCCCACGTCGGCACTCGTGGCCGTGTCCTCAACGAGAAGCTCCACGGGGCGGCCCGCGATCCCTCCCCCGTCGTTGACCTCGGCGACGGCCGCCTCGATGACCTTGCGGTGCCAGTAGCCGTAGTCGGGCAGAACGCCCGTGAGGTCCGCCTGGAGCCCCAGGAGGAGGGGGTCTTGCGCCCGCGCCCCCCTCCACGGGAGCAGGGACATCGCTCCCGCTCCCAAGAGCCCCCGGAGAAACGCCCGTCTCGTCATGCGGTGCATCCGTATCACGCTCCCGTTCGCTTTTCCCGCGCTCGACGCGAGTATACAGCGCAATGCTGTATTCAGCAACGATGCTGTATTCGGCAACGGGGCCGGACTTGTCCCCTTCGGGGGCTCGTGCCTAAAATCCCGTCCCAAGGAGGGTGAGAACGTGCGAATCGCGAGATCCCTGCGGGTTGGCGTCGGGCTTGGTGCGCTGGTCGCCGTGCTCCTTGCGGGGGCAGGGGCTCCGCGATCCCCAGCCTCCGGGGGCGCGGGGGAGGCCGACTGCGACCTCGTCCTCACCCCGGGCGATGCCCTTCCCAAAGCCCTAGAGCAGGCCCCGCCGGGGGCGGAGGTCTGCCTGGCTCCGGGCGTCTATCCCGCGAGCGTCACGATCACGAAGGGCCTCACGCTGCGCGGGCTGGGGAACTCCCCGGAGGACGTGGTGCTCCAGGGGGCGGAGGCGGGCAAGCCCGTCGTCTTCGTGCGCAGCCTCCGCGGGCAGCCCTCCCCGCGCGTGGCGCTGATCCGGCTCACCCTGGAGCGCGCGCTCCGGGTGGAGCTCTTCGCCCGCCAAGAGCCTCCCCGGGCCGGTTTTTGCTACGACTGGCTCCGATGTCCCTTCGGGCTGCAGGTGGAGCCCCTGCGCGGTCCGGTTCCCTCGCCCGGCCCCCGGGAAGGGGAGAATCCCGAGATCGCCGAGGACCCTCCCTCCACGCCTCCGATGCCCTCGACGCCCCCGACGCCCCCCGCGCCGCCGGAGGGCCCGGAGGGACCGTCCGCCCGGGTCGTTCTCCAGGGCGTCCGCATCCGGGAGAACGGCATGGGAGGGATCTACGCGAGCGGTCGGGCGTCGGTGACGCTCGAGAACACAACGATCCTGCAGGAGACGTTTGCTTCCGTGTACGCCTACGGGAGCTCCCGCGTGCAGGCGTCCAACAGCCGGCTGGGGTGGCTGCAGGCGGGCGCTGAGGCCGAAGTCCGGGTGGAGAGCTCGGAGCTGGACTTCGTAAGCGGCGGCGGTTCCGCCGGGGTGGAGCTGCGGAACGCCCAGCTCTCCGGTCTCCGGCTCGGGGAGGAGGCGGAAGCCCTCTTGATCGGCTCCCAGGTCGTCGGCGGGAGGAACGGCGTAATTCTCACGGGACGATCGAAGCTCGTCCTCGAGGGGACGCGGATCGCGGACCACCGCGTCTGCGGGCTTGACGTGCGGTCCCCGGACGCCCGGGTCGTCGTGCGGGGAGAGGACAACGAGGTGGTGGAAAACTTCCTCGATCTCTGCGGACGGGCCCCCGCCTCGCTCTACCGCCCCCGGGTTCCTCAAACGGACGCCCAGGAGGTGCGGGTCCCCGACGACTATCCCTCCCTCCAGGAGGCGGTGGACGCCGTGGCCCCGGGCGGGACGGTGACGCTTACGATCACCCCCGTGCGCGCCCAAGGGGTTGTGGTCTGGAAGCCGGTGACCCTGCGGGGTCAGGGATCGAGCAAAACGCTGCTTAGGGCCCGCCTCTCCGTGCTGGAGGCGGCCGCCCCCTTCCGACTGGAAGACCTGCGCCTGACCCCGGATTCCCTCAACATCGACTTGAGGGGAAGCACTTGGACTGCTCCCCCCGCGCTCTCCCTCTACGCGGACGGGGAGCTGGAAAGCGTCATCGTAAGCAGCAACCCCGAGGGGAACGGGATCGTCGTGGGCGGGCAAGCCCGCGTGCGGGTGCAAAACGCCACGGTGAGCGGGAACGATTGGACCGGGATGGTGATCCGCGAGGGCGCGATCGTCGAGGTGACGAACTCCCGCTTCTTCGCCAATCGGTTCTATGGGCTGGAGGTCGACGGCCCAGCGCAGGCGACGGTCCGCCGCTCGACCCTCTTTAACGGGGACGGCCTCGCCGCCCACGACGAGGCCCGTTTGGAGGTCTACGAGGTAGTCGTCCTGGATGCCAAGCTGGGGCTGGAGGTCTTCAACGGCCCCACGGTGATCCTTCAAGAGGTGACCATCCGTCGGGGTGGAGAGGGCGTCCGCGTGGGGGGCCGCACGGAGCGGATGGCCCGCCTCGTCCTCGAGCGGGTGACCGTGGAGGAGAGCCGCTCGGAAGGGCTCATCCTGGGGAATCCGGCCCACGTCGTCCTTCGGGATTCCCTCCTGCGCGCCAGTGGCTACGAGGGGATCGAGATCCGCGATCGAAACGTTGTTCTTGATCTTTACAACACCACGATCGTGGAGAGCGGAGGCTGTGGGATACTCGCCTCCTACCCCGCTCGGATCTCGGGCGGGGACAACCCGATTTACGGGAACCGACCCGATCTGTGCGGGTACGTGCCTCCGGAGATCCGCCGGCCCCGCGTCCCGGAGACGGACGCCCGCGAGGTGCGGGTCCCGGAGGACTACGCCCGCATCCAAGACGCGATCGACGCCGTGGCCCCGGGCGGGACCGTCTACCTCCCGGAGGGGGAGTTCGAGGAGGCGATCACGCTCTGGAAGCCCCTTACGCTCAAGGGGGTGGGCGAGCGGGAGACGTCCTTCCGCCGCTCGAAGGGCTTTGCTCCCCTGCTCTCGATCCCCCACGGCGTCGAGGGCGTGCGCCTGGAGGATCTGGGCATCTCGGAAGCCTACGACGTGGGGATCTTAGTGTACGGGGCGGCGGAGCTGGTGCGGGTCTCCGTGAGGGATGCGGGCGGCTGCTGCGATGGGGGGATCTTGGCCACCGGCTCCGCGCGCCTCTCCCTCGAGGGGGTGACGGTCCGCCAAAGCCCCGAGGGGCTAACGCTGGAGGGGTCCGCCCGCGCCGAGGTGCGCGACTCCTGGTTCCTCGACAACGCGGAAGGGATCGTCGTGAGGGAGGGGGCCCGGCTGGTCCTCCGCGGGAGCCGGGTGGAGCTCAACGACGTGGGCCTCCAAGTCGAGGGCGCCGAGGTGGACCTGCAGGGGGTGCGCGTCGCGGCGAACGAGACGGCCGGCTTGGTGATCGAGGGGGACGGACGGGTGAGCGTGCGCGACTCCCGGATCGAGGACAACGGGGAAAAGGGGATCGTCGTCCGGGGGCAGGCTTCCGTTCGGCTGGAGGGCAACGAGATCCGCGGCCATTTCGGGGGATGTGCCCTCGAGGTCGAATCCGAGGCGGCCTCCGCCATTGGTGGGGATAACGCGCTCGACGAGAACGTCTTACCGCTGTGTGGGTACGCTCCCGCCTCGCTGCGGCGGCCCCTGGTGCCGGAGACGTCCCTCACGGAGATCCGGGTGCCGGGCGAGTACGCGACCCTTCAGGAGGCCGTCGACGCCCTCGCCCCCGGGGGGACCCTCCTCGTCGAGGGGGAAGTGGCGGGCCGCGTGATCGTCACGAAGCCGCTCACGATCCGGGGCGGAGTCCCCAACGCGTCCGAGGAAGGGCGGGCGATCTGGCGCCCCGAGGACCCCGGGAGCCTCCTGCTGCTCCTCCCCTTCGGCGTCGAGGGCGAGGTGCGGGTCGAGGGGCTGGATATGAGGGGGGATCCCGCTTCGCTGGCCGCGCTCGCCTGGGGCGGGCGGCTCCGCATGCGGGACGTGCGCGTCGTCGGGATCGGCGGGGGGTTGATCGCCCAGGGTCCCGGCTCCGTCGTCCTGGAGGACGTCCGGGTGGAGGGGGGCGAGGTCGGGCTCACCTTCGGGGGCACCCTCGACGTCTGGTTGCGGCGGGTGACCGTCTCCGGGCAGGGGGAATGGGCCCTGGGCGCGGTGGAATCCCCCCGGATTCGCGTCGAGGACTCCACGTTTGTGGGCAATCGTCGGGTGGGGATCCTGCTCGGCGACGGGGCCGAGGGGGTCCTCCTCCGCACGGAGGTGCGGGACAACTCGAACCTCCTCTTCCCCGCCGTGGTGGTGGCCCAAGGGGCGCGACTGCTCGTCTCCCGGTCGCTCATCGCCCGCAACGACGAGGGCGGGCTCTGGGCCCATGAGGGCGCTTCCCTGGTCGTGGAGGACTCCGAGGTGATGGAAAACGGCAGCGGCGGCTTCGACGGGATCGGGATCTCGGTGAGCGAGGGCGCGGAGGCCCGCATCGTCCGGACGGCGATCGCGGACAACCTCTGGAGGGGGATCTCGGTGATCGAGTCGGGCCGCGTGATCGTGGAAGATTCGCTCCTTGCGCGCAACGGCGGGGAGGGCCTCTTCGCCAAGAGCGGGGCCCAGGTGGAGGTGTACAACAACGCGTTCGTGGAGAACGGGGAGTGCGCCCTCTGGGCCGAGGAGGAGGGCGTGCAGATCACGGGCACCCCCAACGTGATGCGGGGGAACTTCATGGACCTCTGCGGGTACGTCCCCGCCTTCCTGCGGGAGCCCCTGGCCCCCCAGACGGCGAGCGCCACCGTCCGGGTCCCGGAGGACTACGCCACGGTCCAGGAGGCGTTGGACGCCGTGCCGCCCGGCGGGACGGTCCTCCTGGGAGAGGGGCGCTTCGAGGGCGCGATCACGGTGGGGAAGCCCGTCACCCTCGTAGGGGCGGGGCGGGAGGCGACGGTCCTGCTGCAGACGATCTCCGTGCTCGCGGGCGTCGAGGGGGTCCGCCTGCGCGACCTCGGGGTGAGGGTGAGCTTCTCGGAGGGGAGCGGACTCCTCGTCTACGGGGCGGTCGCCCTCGAGGACGCCGACGTCTCGTACAACGCCGGCGGGGGGTTGATCCTCTACGATCCCGCCTTTGTGGAGCTTCGCAACGTGCGCCTGCAGGAGAACGACCACTGGGCCGCCTTGCTCATCCGCAGCGCACGCCTGTGGGCGGAAGGCTCCCTCTTCGAGGGGAGCGGGTTCTCCGGGCTCCACTTGACGGGCGAGTCCTCTATAGACGTTCAGAACTCCCTCGTACGGGGCAACGACATGGAGGGCATCTCCCTGCAGGACGCCAGCACGGCGACGCTCCGGAACGTGGAAGTTCGGGAGAACGGGCAGGCCCGGGTCTACGCGGGGATCCGCGTCTTTGGCGGGTCTCGGCTCTCCCTCCTTCAATCGCAAGTTGTGGGCAACGGGGGGAGCGGGGTCGAGGTGGTGACCCTCTTTTCCCGCGACACGGCGCGGGCGGTCATCGACGGCTCCCGGATCGAGGGGAACGGCTACAGCGCTCTCTGTTCGCGATCGGACGTCTTCTGCAACGGGCTCTTCCTTTCGGGAAACGTCGAACTCCTTCTGAAGGACTCCGCGCTGCGGGGGAACGCCGACTGGGGCTTGGCCGTTGAGGATGAAGCCTGCGGCTACGGCCGCAGTCGCTTCCCCGGGCGCGTGGAGCTCGCCGGGGAGAACGTCTTCGAGGGGAACAACACCTCGGGGAACTTGGACGGGAAGGGCAACCC
>JALUUA010000103.1 GCA_027021605.1 Candidatus Bipolaricaulota bacterium
ATGCTCGTCGCCGCCATGATGCTGCTGGACGCCACCTGGACCCTTCCGGGGATCGCCGGCTTGATTCTGACCATCGGCATGGGGGTCGACTCCAACGTGTTGATCTTCGAGCGCGTCCGCGAGGAGCTGCGCTCGGGCAAGACCGTCCGCGCCGCCATCGACTTCGGGTACGATCGCGCGCTCCTTACCATCGTGGACGCCCACGTCACCACCCTGATCACGGCGCTCATTCTCTTTACGTTCGGGACCGGGCCGATCAAGGGCTTCGCCACCACGCTGAGCATCGGTATCTTCATCAACTTGTTCACCGCCCTGGTCGGAACCCGCCTGGCGTTCGACTTCCTCAAGGAGCGCCAGCCGAGGAGGCTTAGCATATGAAGACGCAGTCCCCTTCCCCGACGGGTACCGATCGCCAGCCCCCCAAGATGTTCCGGCTCCTGGGGGAGACGCACATCGACTTTATGGGCAAGCGGAGGGTCGCCTTTTTCCTCTCCGCGGTGCTCGTGGGACTGGGGCTCTTTGCCGCCTTCCAGATCTTCGTCACGGGCCAGGCCAACCTGGGGATCGAGTTCACGGGCGGGACGTCCGTAACCCTCGAATTTGCTCGGCCCGTGCCCCTCGAAGAGGCCCGCAGGCTCCTGCGGGAGAGCGGTTTCAGCAATCCGCAGATCACCCACGCCGAGGACGCCCAAAGCTTCAAGCTCATCGTCCGCATCAAGGCCGAGGAGGCCCAGGGGCGGGAAGCCGTCGAGGTGGCCGACCGCATCAAGGAGATCTTCGAGGACGCCTTCCCCGACAACCCCGTGCTGGATACGAGCAGCACCTCCATCGGGCCCGCGATCGGGGCCGAGCTGCGCCAGAAGGCCGTCTACGCCATCGTCTACGCCATCATCGGCATCATCGCCTACATCGCGGTGCGCTTCGACTTCAAGTTCGGGGTGGCGGCCACCGTGGCCATGTTCCACGACGTGCTGGCCGTCATCGGGATCATGTGGCTGAAGAACTTCTTCGTGCCCACGGAGTTTACGCTCCTCATCATGACCGCCGTCCTCACCCTGGCGGGCTACTCGCTCACCGACACCGTGGTCGTCTTCGACCGCATCCGGGAGAACCTGCGGAAGCGCCTGCGGATCCCACTCGAGCAGCTCATCAACCACTCCATCAACCAGGTGCTCGGCCGCACGATCGTGACGTCGCTTACGACGTTTCTGGTCGTGTTCTCGATCTTTCTGTTTGGGGGCGAGGTGCTGCGGGACTTCGCGTTTGCGCTCATGATGGGCGTGATCGTGGGGACCTACTCCTCGATCTTCGTGGCCAGCCCCCTGCTCATCCTCTGGCGCGGGGGCCGGGGGAAGCTGCTGGGCCGCGCGGCCGACGTACCGACCGCCCCCGCGCGGGCACAAGCCCAGTCCCCTTCCAAGGGCTAGTCTCAGCTCACTCACCCAAAGCCCTCACGGGGGCCTTTACGCCACCCCACCCCACCCCAACCTCACGCACCCCACGCGCTCGGCTTCGGCCCCTCTCCGGAGGTCCGGACCTCCCGGCCGAAGACCCAGGCCCACGCTGCGGCCCAGAGGGCGTCGTCGGGGCGGCGCTCGCCGCGCTTCATCCGGACGTCCTCCTCGTGGAGCGCGTGGAGGAGATCCACTAACTCTTGGGTGGAGAGCCTGCGGACCAGCCCGAGGCGCCTCTTGACCAGCCAGGGGAACTCCCCCGTCCGGCGGGCGATCGCCTCGGCGGAGAGGCCCTCCTCCGCGAGGGACTTTACCGCGAGCAGCCGGCGGACCTGGGCCGCGAGGAGATAAAAGACCTTGGTGGGCTCCTCGCCCCCCTCGAGCGCGGCCTTGAGCAGCCCGATCGATCGGGGCTCCCGCGCCAGGAGGGCATCCAGGGCCGCGAAGACGTTAGCCCCCTTGTCGGCGAAGATCAGCGCCTGGACCTCCTCGAGGGAGAGGGGCCTTCCCCGTCCCCGGCCCCGGGCGTAGAGCGCGAGCTTCTCGATCTCCCGGGCGAATCGCGCCAGGTCCCCCTCGACGTTCTCCAACAGGAAGCGCACCCCGGCGGAGGGGAGCTTTACGCCCAACTCTCGGAGCATCTGCTGCACGAACCCCGGAAGCTCCCTTCGGGTGGGCGCGGGAAGCTCCTCGACGTGTCCGCGCTCGGCGAAGAGCTTGTAGAGGGCACCGCGCTTGTCGAGCTTCTCCCCCTCGAAGACGAGGTAGCGCCCGGGGGGGAGGGGCTTCGCAAGGTGGGGGAGAAGGGCCTTTACGGCGGCGTCCGGGAGCTTCTCGACCCGGCGGACGTGGATCCAGACGCTCTCCTCAAACAGGGAGGCGGTCCCCAGGGCGCGCACGAGGGCCTCCACGCGGAAGTCCTCCCCGTCCAGGGGGAGGACCCGGGGCTCCGGCTGCGGCTGCGGGGTCTCCCCAAGGAGCTTCCGGCGGAGGGCCTGGATGGCCCGCTCCCGCCGCCACGCGTCCCCCAGAAAGAGATAGAGGTGCTCGCCCATGGGCTTGGCATTGTACCGGATGGGGCCTGGCAGGCTCCAGCCGATCCGGGTATAGTGTAAACGGAGAGACCGGTGGGATAGCCGGGAAACCGGCACACGGGTTGCAAGGGAACCGTCAAGGAGAACGAGGTTGGGGCCGGGTCTTGGCTAACCCCCTTCAGACTCCCTCTCACCACCCTGCAAAGAGACCCGGCCCCCTCATCCCTTTCCCCTTATTGTTGGATCTTAAGACTCCTGGGCCTGCTGGCCGTTTCCAAAGAGGGCATTTAAGAAGTAAACTAAGCCCATACCGATGGCCGTCCCCAGCACGATGCCCTCGAAGAAGCGCTCCTTCGAGCCGAACCGCTGCTGGGTGTACCCGCAGTGGGGGCAGCGCAGGTACTCG
>JALUUA010000104.1 GCA_027021605.1 Candidatus Bipolaricaulota bacterium
GTCGATGGCGATGATGATTCCCGTCATGGAGAGCATCGCCATCGCGGCAATGGCGATGCCGTAGAGGCCCCCGAGCTGATACGAGAGGAGGATCGCCGCGGAGATGAGCACGATGGGCCAAAACGTCGAGCGCATCCCGACGGCCAGCCCTGCGATGATGTTCGTGGCGTGACCCGTCACCGACGCGCGGGCGATGCGCTGCACCGCCCAGAAGCGGCTCGAGGTGTAATAGTCTGTAATAAAGACCATCCCCACGGTCACGAGCACGCCGATCACGGCGCAGAGCCACAGGCCCGCGACGGAGGCGTTCTCCACGCCCGCCATGAGCCAGCTCGTGGCGGGATAGAACGCGATCACGGAGAGCCCCGCGGCCACAAACAACCCCCGATAGAGCGCCCCCATGATGCTCCCGCTTCGGGGCAGCCGCACGAAGAACGTCCCGATGATGGCCCCCACGATGGAGATCGCGCCCAACAGCAGGGGGTAAATCGTGGCCTGCAAAGACTCCTCAAACTCGAGGAATCCCAGCAACATGGCGGCCACGGCGGTGACGGCGTAGGTCTCAAACAGGTCGGCGGCCATGCCCGCGTCGTCGCCGACGTTGTCGCCCACGTTGTCGGCGATGACGGCGGGGTTGCGGGGGTCGTCCTCGGGGATTCCGGCCTCGACCTTCCCGACGAGATCGGCCCCGGCGTCGGCCCCCTTGGTGTAGATGCCGCCGCCCAGACGGGCAAAGACGCTAATGAGCGAGCCGCCGAAGCCCAGGCCCACCAGCGCGTCCAAGGCGCGCTTGAGCTCAAAGCCCAGCACAAAATAGAGGATCAGGAAGTAGACGGCGATGGAGAGGATTCCCAGCCCCACGACCAGGAGGCCGGTGACGGCCCCGCCCTTGAAGGCGACCGCCAGGGCCTGCGAGAGGCCCTGCTTGGCCGCCTCGGCGGTCCGGACGTTGGTGCGGACGGCGACGTTCATCCCCACGTAGCCCGCCGCCGCCGAGGAGACGGCCCCGATCAAGAAGCCCACCGCCGTGGGCCAGCCCAGGGCCAGCAGGAGGATCAGGAAGATCCCCGCCGCGACCAGGCCGATGATGGAGTACTGGCGGTTCAAGTACGCGGCGGCCCCCTCCTGGATGGCGCGGGCGATCTCCTGCATCCGCTCCGTGCCCGCGGGCAGGCGCATCACGTACAAGATGAGCAGCCCCCCATAAAGCAGGGCGGCCACCCCGGCTCCGACGGCCAGCCACGTCACCCACTGTGCGATCTCCATGCGTGCGAAAACCCCCTATCCCGAGTTTGTGTTCCCGTTTCTCGTCGTCGTTTTGCGGTTTTTGGTTTCGTTCCGCTCCCTTCCGAGCGCAAGGGGTAGGAGCCCCAGGCCCCAAAGGCTCTAAAGGCTCCAAAGGGATGCCCCCGGCTGCCATTGTAGCTTCTTAGAGGAAAAGGGGGCAAACAAAAAGCAGGTGGCGGTCCCAAGGGGATTCGAACCCCTGTTTCCGGCTTGAGAGACCAGCGTCCTAGGCCGCTAGACGATGGGACCGCGTGCGTCGGGGCGTATTGTACCCCATAAGGCGCGCGGGATCAACCGATGGGGGGCTCAGTCCTCGGGGCGGAGGATCTTCGGCGTCTCGATGAGGCGTCCCTGCTCCTCTTGGGCTTGGCGAATCTCGGGCGGAACGCCCAAGAACTGCTCCACGTGGCCGAGGAGCCCGTGCAGCGCGCGGCGGGCATCCCGCCCGTTGGGATCGCGAAGGGTTTCCATCACGGCGATGAGGGCCTCCACAGCCCGGCGGGCCTCCTCCGGGGCCGGGCGGCCCACCCGCTCGAGATACTCCCGGACGGCCTCGTGCAGGTGGCGCTCCGTCTCCGTGGGCGGCGTCTCCACCGCGGCGACGACGATCGGCCCCAGCTCGGCGCGGAGGCCCTCCAGGGCCTGGAGCACCTCCGCGTCGGTCCCCCGCGGCTTGAGCGCGTACTCCGCGTAGAGGACGCGCTCGAGGTAGACCTCAAAGTCGAAGAGGTCGTCGGCCCGCTCGCGGTAGAAGGGCTCCATCGCCTCCAGCCAGGCCCGCTGGAACTCCGGTCCGAGCCTTCGGCGCTGGTACTCCTCGTGTTCTTTGAAGTATTTGCAGTGGGCGGGACAGTCGATGTCGACCCCGCGATGGCGGCCGCAGCAGGCGGGCGAAATGGCTCCCCCCAGCGCCGGGCACGGGCGGCGGCCCCGATCCCGACCGCAGTACGCGCAAACGGGAGCCGTCATGGTTCGTCCGGGGACGAGGGCACGAGGGCGCTCAGACGAAGCCCAGCTCCATCCGGGCGTCCTCGCTCATCATGTCCGGGCTCCAGGGCGGGTCGAAGACGAAGTCCACCTCGACGCTTACGTCCTCGCCGAAGCGCTCCTGGATGGCCCGCTCCACGTCGGCCTGCAGCACGTCGTAGAGGGGGCACCCCGGGGTGGTGAGCGTCATCTCCACCCGCACGTCCTTCTCGCCCCGGACCTCGATGTCGTAGACGAGCCCGAGATCCACCACGTTGATCCCCAGCTCCGGGTCCACGACGTTCTCCCGAATGCACTCCCGGATCGCGTCCGGATCCAGCGCCATGGTTCTCACCTCAATTCTCTGTTCTCATTCTCTCTTTATTCTGTCGCGTGCATTTGCGCCCGCAGCGCCTCGGCGATCCTTCGGAACTCCCGGGCCGCGGGGGACTCGGGGGCGCCTACGACGATGGGCTCTCCCCGATCGCCCCCCTCGCGCACCTGGGGGTCGAGAGGGATGCGGCCCAACAGGGGCACCCCCTGCTTTTGGGCTTCCCGCTCGCCGCCGCCGCGCCCGAAGATCTCCGTGGGCTTCCCGCAGTGGGGGCACACGAAATAGCTCATGTTCTCGATGATGCCC
>JALUUA010000105.1 GCA_027021605.1 Candidatus Bipolaricaulota bacterium
CAAAGAACCCTTGCGAGGGAGCTGCCCTGGCTGGCCCTGGCCGTCGGGCTGTGGCTCACGCTCGCGTTCGAGGGGCTTCCACAGCTCGTGGGGGAAGCCCTGGACGGGGCCGCGGCCCTCGGGATCTTGGGGGTGACCCCGGGATCCGTGCCCCAGAAGCTGCGCTATGCCCTCGGGCGCGTGGGGGGCGGGCTCTTCAAGCTCTACGGTGTCACGGGCTTCCTGGGGGACGTGCTCTCCTACTCGCGGATCATGGCGCTCGGGATCGCGACCGGGCTGATCGCCATGTCCATCAACACCTTTGCGGCGGTCTTCGCGCGGCTGCTGCCCGAGACGTTCGGCCTGCCCGCCGATTTGGGCGTTGTCGTTGCGCTGCTCATCTTGTTGGTGGGCCAGCCCCTGAGCTTGGCGATCAACGCGCTCTCGGCGTTCGTCCACTCCGCGCGGCTGCAGTACGTCGAGTTCTTCACGAAGTTCTATGAGTCGGGCGGGCGGCCCTTCCGCCCCTTCGCCCGCGAGACGCGCTATTACGAGATTTGCCCTCGCTCCCTCGGGGGAGCGCCACGGGAAGGAGGCAGAGGATAACGATGATCGCACCGCTATCGCAGGCTCTTGGGACGACCGTGTGGGGGCTTACGGGGGAGGGCTGGGCCTTTGCGGGCACGGCGGCGGCGGTGGCCTTGGGCGGGATCGGCTCGGCCATCGGGATCTCCGCCGTGGGAAGGGTGGCCACCGGCGTGCTCAGCGAGCACCCCGATCGCTTCGGTTCGCTCCTCGTGCTGACGGCCCTCCCCGGCACGCAGGGCTTCTACGGCTTCGTGATCGGGTTCCTCATCCTGGGTTTCTTCCACTTGCTGACGCCGGGAACGGTCATTGATCCCAAGATCGGGTTTCAGATCTTCGCGGCCTCGCTGCCCGTGGGGCTGGCTGGGCTCTTCTCCGCGATCTTTCAGGGGAAGGTCTGCGCCGCCGGGGCGATGCTCATCGCCAAGCAGCCCGGCGAGGTAGGCAAGGCGATCACCTTAAGCGTCTTCGTCGAGACGTACGCCGTGCTGGGGTTCATCGCCTCGGTGCTGTTGCTCATCGGCATCCCGCGCCCTTAGCGAGATGAGCGTAGAGAAGATCGTCCAGAGAATTCTGGAGGACGCGCGGGCGGAGGCCCAGAAGATCTTAGAAGAGGCCGAGCGCGAGGTGGCACGGATCGCCGCGGACAGCGAGGTCGAGGCCGAGCGCGTCCGCCGCTCCGTCCTCAAGGAAGCCCAGGAGGAGGCGGAGCGCCGCCGCCTAGAAATCCTAGCCGAGGCCCGCCTCAAGGCTAGGCAACGCGTGTTGGCCGCCCGCCGCCGGGCCGTCGACCGCGTCTTTGAGGAAGCCCTGAGGCGGCTGCAGGGCCTTCCCCCGGAGCGCTACCTAGAGGTGCTCAAGCGCTTAATTTTAGAGGGAACCGAGACGGGCCGGGAGGAGATCGTCCTCTCTCCGGACGATCGGGTCAAGCTGCCGCCGTCGTTCCTGGACGAGATCAACGAAGACCTGAGAAAGCGGGGCAAGCCCGGCGAACTCAAACTTTCGGAGGAGACACGGGCGCTGGGCGGAGGGGTGGTGCTCCGCGGATCGCGCGTGGAGGTGAACGCGAGCTTCCCGGCGCTGATGGAGGGGGCCCGCAGGGACCTCGAGATCGAGGTGGCCAAGATCCTCTTCGGGGAAGCGGGGGGCAAGGCAGAATGAGCTTGGCGGCGACCTTGGTGGGCTTGGAGCAGCTGGACCTCGAAGACGAGAGATACGCCTACGCTTCGGGCAGCGTGCGGTCCCGGGAGCCCAAACTGCTCGACGAAGCGGCCCTGGCCCGCTTGGCGGACGCCGAGAGCGTTGAAGAGGTCTGGCGGCTTCTCATCGACGCGGGCTTCGAGCGCCTAAGCGACTGCCCTCCCGAGCAGTACGAGGAGGCCCTGATGGGAGAAATTCTCGATCTGTACGCGTATCTGCGCTCGATCGAGCCCGAGGAGGAGAGCGTGACCGACTGGCTCGCGAGTCGCTATGACTTCCACAACCTTGCCGTCGCCCTCAAGGGCCACGCCTTGGAGCAAGGGCCCCCGGAGGGCGCTTGGGTCGAGGACATAGGCCGAGTCCCTCCCAAGCTCATGGAGACGGCGGTGCGCACCGCCGTCTGGGAGGCTTTGCCCCTGCACTTGGCGAAGACGGGCCAAGAAGCCCGGGAAGCCTACGAGCGCTCTGGGCACCTTGCACCGATCGACTTTGCCGTCGAGCGCGCGCTCCTCCAGCACCTTTATGAGACGGCGTTTCATCCCTTCCTGAAGGCGCTTGCGGCGCTCTGGGCCGACTTGGCCCGTCTTAAGGTCGCACTGAGGGCGAAAGCCCTCGGACTCGAGCGGACGGAGTGGGAGCCCCTGCTTGCGGGATTCCCGATGGAGAAAATTTCACCTCAAGAGCTGAAAGAGCTTTGGGAACAGCCCCTAGAGAATTGGCCCGAGGCGCTGCCCGGGGAGTTCGGCGCTTTGGTGAGCCAATCGCTCCAGGGGGGTCGCTGGGACCCCGCGTGCTTCGAGGTGCTCTGCGACGATTTCGTGATGGAGCACCTGCGGGCCGTCCGGTACGTCGCTTACGGCCCGTCCGTGATCGTGGCGTACGCGCTGGCGCGCGAGACGGAAATCAAGAACATGCGCATCGTCCTGGTGGGCAAGCGGCACGGGCTCTCGTCCGAGGAGATCCGAAGGCAACTGCGCAGGAGCTATGCCTGAACCCAGCGTGCAGGGTGTAATTGCCGTCGTGGGCCCGGAGGAGGTCTACGGGGGCTTCCGGGCTTTGGGGGTGATCGTTCGGGACGCGCATACGGGCGCGGAGGCCGAGCGCGCTCTCGACGAGTTGGCCGCGGGCGGTGCGGCGGTGATCTTCCTCGCCGAGCCGCTGTTCCGGGAGCGCCCGCAGCTCCTCGAGCGATTCCGCCGCGAGTTTCCCCCCATCATAAGCGTCCTCCCCGATCACCGCGGTGGGACGGGCGCGACGCGCGAACACCTACGGCGGTTGATCGAGCGGGCCGTCGGAGTCGACATCCTGAGCCGAGGTGGGTAGACCATGACCGCAGAGCGAGGCGTCATCGTGAAGGTGTCGGGTCCCTTGGTGGTGGCCGAGGGCCTTCCGAACGTGAAGATGTACGACGTGGTGCACGTGGGGCACCCAAGGCTCATCGGGGAGGTCATCGAGCTTGTGGGGGAAGAGGCGTCCATCCAAGTCTATGAGGAGACGGCGGGGCTCAAACCCGGTGACCCCGTGGAGACGACGGGGGCTCCCCTAAGCGTGGAGCTGGGGCCCGGGCTGGTGGGCTCGATCTACGACGGCATCCAGCGGCCCTTGGAGGCCCTGGAGCGGGAGTGGGGCGCGTTCATCCGCCGCGGGGCGGAGCTTCCCGCGCTTCCGCGGGAGAAGCGCTGGCCCTTCACGCCCGCGGTGAACGTGGGCCAGTCGGTCGGCCCCGGCGACGTCCTTGGGGTTGTAAAGGAGACGAGCCTCGTGGAGCACAAGATCCTGGTGCCGCCGGGGGTTTCGGGCACGGTCGTGGAGATCCGCGAGGGCGAGTTCACCGTGGAGGAGCCCCTCTGCCGCATCCAGACGGCCCAGGGGGAACAAACCCTAACGCTGATGCAGCGCTGGCCGGTCCGCCGCGCCCGGCCCGTCGGCGAAAAGCTTCCTCCCAAGGAGCCCCTGGTGACGGGCCAGCGGGTGATCGACGCGCTCTTCCCCATCGCCAAGGGCGGCACCGCCTGCGTCCCCGGACCCTTCGGAAGCGGGAAGACCGTAATTCAGCACCAGCTCGCGAAGTGGGCCGATGCGGATGTGATCGTGTTCGTGGGCTGCGGCGAGCGCGGGAACGAGATGACCGACGTGCTCCTGGAGTTCCCCGAACTGGAGGACCCCCGCACCGGCGAGCCCCTCATGAACCGAACGGTCTTGATCGCGAACACGAGCAACATGCCCGTGGCCGCCCGGGAAGCCTCGATTTACACGGGCATCACGATTGCGGAGTATTTCCGCGATATGGGCTACAGCGTGGCGCTCATGGCCGACTCCACCTCGAGGTGGGCCGAGGCGATGCGCGAGATCTCGGGCCGCTTGGAGGAGATGCCCGGCGAAGAGGGCTACCCCGCCTACCTGGGCTCAAGGATTGCCGAGTTCTACGCCCGCGCGGGCCGCGTGCGGTGTTTGGGGAAGCCCGAGCGGGAGGGAGCGCTCAGCGTCATCGGCGCGGTCTCCCCGCCCGGCGGGGATCTATCCGAGCCCGTCACGCAAAACACCCTACGCGTCGTCAAGGTGTTTTGGGGGCTCGACGATTCTCTGGCCAACCGCAGGCACTTTCCGGCCATCCACTGGCTTACGAGCTACTCTTTGTACGGCGAAGTTTTAGAGGGCTTCTACAAAGAGCGCGTCGGGGAGGACTGGCCCCGGCTGCGCCGCGAGACCCTCAAGCTCCTCCAGCGCGAGGCCGAACTCGAGGAGATCGTGCGCCTCGTCGGTGTAGAAGCCCTCTCGCCGGAGGAGCGCTTGGTGCTGGAGACGGCCCGCTCCCTCCGGGAGGATTTTCTCATGCAGAACGCCTTCGACGAGGTCGACACCTACACCTCGCTGGAGAAGCAGCTCCGCATGCTTCGCCTAATATTGCACTTTCACGACCGGGGGCTGGAGGCACTCGAGCAGGGCGCAAACGTAGAGGCGTTGCTGCAGCTGCCCGTGCGCGAGGAGATCGCCCGCGCCAAGCTCCTCCCCGAGGGCCATTGGGAAGAGTTTGAGGCCATCCAAACGCGAATGGAGCGGCAAATCGCAGAGATCCTGCGGGGGACGGAAACGGAGGCGGAGGCGCAAGCGAAGACGGAAGGAGCGCGATCGTAATGACAAAACTTGCGCGGGAATATCGCACGGTCGCCGAAGTGTCCGGGCCGCTCCTGATCGTCGAGGCCGTTCGGGATGTTGCGTATCAGGAGCGGGTCGAGATCGAGCTTCCCGGGGGGGAGCGGCGCCGGGGGCAGGTGTTGGAGGTCGACCGAGATCGGGCCGTAGTGCAGCTCTTCGAGAGCGCGATGGGCTTGGAGCTTCGGGGCAGCCGGGTCCGCTTCTTGGGGCGGGTCATGGAGCTGGGCGTCTCCCCCGATATGCTGGGGAGAGTGTTCGACGGGGCGGGACAGCCGCGCGACGGAGGACCCAAGATCCTTCCCGAAAAACGCCTCCCCATAACGGGCGAACCCTTAAACCCCTACTCCCGGGCCTACCCCAGCGAGTTCATCCAGACGGGGATCTCCGTGATCGACGGGCTGAACACCCTGGTGCGCGGGCAAAAGCTTCCCATCTTCTCGGGCTCGGGGCTGCCGCACAACCCGCTCGCCGCCCAGATCGCCCGCCAGGCCAAGGTCCGCGGGACCGGGGAGGGCTTCTCGGTGGTCTTCGGCGCAATCGGGATCACGTTTGAGGAAGCTCAGTACTTTACCCAAGAGCTGCGCAAGACCGGCGCGATCGAGCGCTCCGTGATGTTCCTCAACTTGGCGGACGACCCCGTGATCGAGCGGCTGCTCACCCCGCGGCTGGCCCTCACCGCTGCCGAATATCTGGCCTTTGATCTCGACATGCACGTCTTGGTGATCCTAACGGACATGACGAACTACGCCGAGGCGCTGCGGGAGATCGCCGCCGCCCGCAAGGAGATCCCCGGACGCCGCGGCTATCCCGGGTATCTGTACACGGACCTGGCATCGATTTACGAACGGGCCGGGGCGGATCCGGGGCAAGAAGGGCTCGATCACGCAGCTGCCCATCCTGACGATGCCCCAGGACGATAAAACTCACCCCGTCCCGGACCTTACGGGCTACATCACGGAGGGCCAGCTCATCCTCTCGCGGGAGCTCCACCGCAAGGGGATCTACCCGCCGTTCGACGTGCTGCCGTGCCTCTCGCGCCTTAAGGACAAGGGAATCGGCCCCGGCAAGACCCGCGAGGACCACGCCGGGGTGCTCAACCAGCTCTACGCCGCCTACGCCCGCGGGGTGGACGTGCGCGAGATGGCCGCCATCCTGGGGGAAGCCGCGCTCTCGCCCCTCGATCGGGTCTATCTGCAGTTTGCCGAGGCGTTCGAGCAGCGGTTTGTGCAGCAGGGCGAGTATGAGGACCGCTCCATCGAGCAGACGCTCGATTTGGGCTGGGAGCTTTTGGCGATGCTCCCCCGCGAGGAGCTCAAGCGCATCCGACCGGAGCTGATTGAGAAATACCTTCCCCAAGGACGGCCCAGAGAGGGATGAGGGGCGCGATTCAAGCTACGCGGATGGAGCTGCTCCGTCGGCGGCGCAGGCTCGCGCTCGCCCGCCGGGGGCATCGCCTGTTGGAGAACAAGCGGGATGAACTCATGCGGCACTTTTTGGGGCTGATCGAGCAAAGCCGCGGTCTTCGAGAGGAAGTCGAGCAGAAGCTGGCCGCGGGGCTTCGGCTCTATTTGGCCGCGCGGGCGGAGATGCCCCGCTGGGTGCTCGAAGCGGCCTTCCTGGGGGCTCCCCGCCCACGGGTGAACGTGGAAGTCGAGAACGTCATGAGCGTGCCCGTCCCGCACCTCTCGCTTACGGATTCAAACGCAGCTACAAACATAAACGGGGGATTTCGGCCCCTCTACGGTTGGATGAACACACCTTCACAGCTCGACGAGGCCCTCCTCACCCTTCGGAGCGCTTTAGAGGAGATGCTGCGGCTGGCGCAGCTCGAGCAGGCGATCGAACTGTTAGCGGAGGAGATCGAGCGGACCCGCCGCCGGGTGAACGCCTTAGAACAACGGGTCATCCCCCGCCTAGAGGAGGAGATCCGCTACATCCAGGCCGCGCTGGACGAAATGGAGCGCGCCGCACACGCCCAACTCCGACGGATCAAGGGCGCTGCGGCGCGCGGCTCCGATCGCTGATTCTTACGAGCTACGAGAGACTTAGGGATTAGGAGACGACCTGGGCTTCGTATCCGGCCTGCTCCACGGCCTGGAGGAGCTGGGGTGTGACGTCGCCCGCGTCGGTGCCCAGCTCGACCTCGGCGGTGTTGTCCCGCAGGGAGACCGTCACCTTGGTGACGCCCGGGACCTTCTCCAGCGCCTCCGTTACGTGCTTGGCACAGTTCTCGCAGCTCATCCCCTGGACGCTTAGCTTGATCTGAGACATGCCATCCCTCCTGCGTTCTTGTATTGATGTTCGTGCAAGGGTGTTGTAGATTCCCGCGGCGCTCAGGTTAGCCGGGGGAGGGATCTTTGTCAAGCGGACCGCTTTCGTCTCCAAGGTAGAGCTCCTTCGGGATCTCGAGCAGCGGGCTGACCCCCTGATCCCGGGCCAGGGGGAGCGCGATCGTCTCGTGGAGCACGCGCAGCGCCTCGCGCTGGGAGCGCCAAACGAGCTTTTGTAGGGCCTCCTCAAGGGATGCCCAACAGAAAGCGTCGTGCTCGGGACCCAGTTGGATGGACGCATCGTCGGGGAAGCGGGCGGCGAAGCAGGGCACCAGCCTTATCGCATCCTGGAGCGGGTTGTAGTGCGCCTCCACGTAGTCCAGCTCCCAAAAGCCTATGGGCTGAGCACCCGTCTCCTCCCGGACCTCGCGCCAGGCGGCTTGGACGGCGGTCTCCCCTGGATCGATGCCGCCGTGGACGACCTGCCAGGTGCCGCCCAAGCGGTCGATCCCCTCCCGGCGACGGAGGAGCAGGTACTCCGGCCCTCGGGGCGTGATACAAAAGCAGTAAACGCTTACGAGCGGTACGGCAACGCCGGGCATCTTAGGTGCCTGAGCCCCCTTTGGTTCGCGCTGTTCTTTCTAAGAGTCGATAGACTTCGTCACGAGGGGCGACGAGCACGACCAACACAACCCGATCTTCGGGGACGAGCGTGTATAGGATTCGATACTCGCCACCGGGGGTTCCGACCCGATAGGATCGGAGTTTCGGATGTCCCCTGAGGGGCTTTCCCCGGTGCGGGCGTTGCTGAAGCCTGAGGGCTGCTGTCTCAATTCTCTGGACAACCCTGCGATCGGCTATTCGCTCCAGCTGCCGACGGACCCGCGGATCGTACCTTAGGGTCCACCCCTCGGAGGCCACGGCTCGGTTCCCGCTACACGAGATCGCGAAACGTCTCTTCGTGGGTTAGGGTTTTCCCCACTCGATAGTTGCGGAGCGACTCCTCGAGGAGTTCGCCCGGCGTAGGTCTTCGCACCACAAGGCGATCGTCCTCGATCTCAATAAACACCCAGTCTCCCGGCTGGATCCCCAGCTTTTCCCGAGCTTCCTTCGGGATCACGATTTGGCCCCGGCGGGACAGTCGATGCAGCGTCATTTCGATCACCCGATGGAGTCTACCTAAAACGCCGTAATATGAAAACCCCCGTCGACGTAGAGCACTTCCCCGGTGACGCCGCTGGCCAGGTCGCTCAGCAAGAACAAGGAAGCCTTGGCGACCTCCTCGTGGGTGACGTTGCGCCGCAGCGGGGCGCGCTTCTCGTAGACCTCCAAAATGTGGGTAAACCCGGGGACCCCGCGGGCCGCCAGCGTGGGGACGGGACCCGCCGAGACGGCGTTCACCCGGACGTTCTGGGATCCCAGCTCCAGCGCCAGCTGCCTTACGATCTGCTCGAGAGCCGCCTTGGCCGTCCCCATCACGTTGTAGGTGAGCACCGCCCGCTCCGCGGCCAGGTAGCTCATCGCAAGCACGCTCCCCCCGCCCGCCCGCTCCATGAGGGGGAGCGCGCCCCGGGTGAGCGCGATCAGCGAGTAGGCGCTCACATCCAGGGTCTTTTGGAAGTCCTCCTTGGAGGTGTCCACGAAGCGCCCCTGCATCGCCTCCAGGGGCGCGAACGCGATGCTGTGGACCAGCATGTCCAGCCGCCCGAACTCCCGCTCTAGGGTTTGGAAGACCCGGGCGATCTGCTCCTCGTAGCGGACGTCGCAGGGCAGAAGGAGCCCGTCCACCTCCGCGACGAGGGCCTCCAGCTTCGCCTTGGCCCGCTCGTCCTCCGCGATGCGCCGGGAGGTGAACGCCAGCCGCGCCCCCGCCCGATGGAGAAGCTGAGCGACGGCCCAGGCCAAGCTGCGCTTGTTCGCCACCCCCGCGATCAGCGCGGTCCTCCCCGAAAGGTCAATCGCGTACATGCGTAAACCGGACCTCCTCTTGGCTTGGTTCTTTAGGTGTTGCGTTGCGTCTTTCCGTGGACTGTGGCGCTCGGGTTCCCCTTGCCACCTCGGTGCCGGCCCCTACTCTACGCGCGGGGCGGCCCGGCCTGCAAGTGGCCTTGTGCTCTGTCGGGTTGTCCGCTATCCTTAGGCCCGTGATCCGGCCATGACACAGCCGCAGATGCGGGAGCGCACGTGGGTGCAGGACGTAAAGCCCAAGGTCGGGGAGCGGGTCCGCCTCAAGGGCTGGGTCCACACGGTCCGCGAGCTGGGCAAGCTCGTCTTCGTGCTGCTGCGCGACCGCACCGGGACGGTGCAGTGCAAGATCAAGGGCCAGAAGGAGATCGCCAAGCAGCTCGAGGAGGAGGCGGCCGTCGAGCTGGTCGGCACCGTCGTGGAGGACCCCCGCGCCCCCGACGGCGTTGAAGTCGACGTCGAAGAGATTCGCATTCTAGCGAAGCCCGTCGAGCCGCCGCCCATCCAGATCAACCGCCCCCTCGACGTCATCGGGATGCGGCTCGAGACGATCCTCAATCATCGGGCTTTGAGCCTGCGCCACCCCGAGATCGGCTCCGCCCTCAAGGTGCGCTCCGAGTTCATCTGGGCCTTCCGCGAGTATTTGCGAAGCCAAGGCTTCCTCGAGGTGCAGACCCCCAAGATCGTGGCCGCGGGCACCGAGGGCGGAACCGCCCTCTTCGCGGTGCAGTACTTCGAGAGGACGGCCTATCTGGCCCAAAGCCCGCAGTTCTACAAGCAGATGCTCGTCGGGGCCGGGTACGAGCGGGTCTTCGAGGTCGGCCCCGTCTACCGGGCGGAAGAGCACAACACCACCCGCCACCTCAACGAGTACATCAGCCTGGACTACGAGATGGGCTTCATCGACGACTTCCGCGAGATCACCCGGGTCGAGACGGAGCTTCTGCGCTTCATGTTCGAGCACGTCGAGCGGACGTGTCCCAGAGAACTCGAGATCTACAAGGCGGAGCTGCCCAAGGTCCCTAAAGAGATCCCGCACGTGCGCTTGGACGAGGCGATCTCCGTTCTCAGGGAGAAGTACCACAAGCACTGCGAGGGGGACCTCGACCCCGAGGGCGAAAAGCTCCTGTGCGAGTACGCCAAGGAGCGCTGGGGAACGGAGTTCGTGTTCGTCACCCACTACCCGCGGGAGCACCGCCCCATGTACGCCATGCCCAACGAGGAGGACCCCTCGCTCACGAACAGCTTCGATCTGCTCTACAAGGGCCTCGAGATCACCACGGGGGGGCAGCGCATCCATGATTACCACATGCTGGTGGAGAGCATCCGCTCCCGGGGGCTCGACCCCCAGGACTTCGAGTTCTACCTGGAGATCTTCAAGTACGGGATGCCACCGCACGGGGGGCTGGCGATCGGGGCCGAGCGGCTCACGGCCCAGCTTCTGAATCTGCCCAACGTCCGCCAGGCGAGCTTCTTCCCCCGCGACCGCACCCGGCTCGTCCCCTAGCGCTCGTCCCTGTCGGAACCCCGCTGCCGTCCCGTATGCTAAAGGGGCCATGGTCCTTACGACCGTTCTGCTGATGGTGGCCCTCGATCCCCCGTTGCCCGGGGGACCCGACCCGGACCCCGACCCCGAAACGGAGGTGGAGGCGCTGCTCGGCGACGTCCGCACCCGGAAGCACGAGATCGTCGTCTCCGAGGAGCCCCGGGTCGTCTTAAGCGCCCTCGAGGCCGGCCCCGAGGAGGCTCCCGTGACGATCCTCTTCGTCCACGGGTTCGGGGGCTGGAAGGAGCAGTGGCTCCCCCAGATGCGCTGCCTCTCCGCCGGGGCGCGGACGATCGCTCTGGATCTGCGGGGCCACGGGGAATCGTCGAAGCCGCGCTCCGCGTACGGCGTCGAGGAGCTGGTCCGCGATCTGGAGGCGGCGGTTGAGGCCCTCCGGGTGAAGAGGCCCTTCGTGCTGGTGGGCCACTCCTTCGGCGCGGCGCTCGTCGCCTCCTACGCCGCGGAGCACCCCGATCAGATTGAGGGACTCGTGCTCATCAGCCCCTCGAGCGACTACCGAATGAGCTGGATCTACCGCTGGGGGTTCTACGTCCCGGACGCGATCTTCGACGCGGTCATGGGGCTCCTCAACCGAATTCGGCCGACGTTCTTGGCGCCCGCGTACGTGCTGAAGGCCCTCTACTTTCAGGGCTTGAGCGCCTGGGATGCGGAGGAGGTGCTGCCGCGCGTGAAGGCCCCCACGCGGGTGATCCGCCCCCGTTGGGACCCGCTCTTCTCCTCCCGGGAGGTGCGGCGGGTCGTCGAGCTCCTTCCCGATGCGGAGGAAATCGTGATCGCCAGCGCCTCCCACATGCTGATGCGCGCAAGGCCCGACCGGGTGAACGAGGCCCTCGCCGAGTTCCTGGGCCTTCCGTGTCGTAGCGATTTGTAGTGGACCCGTAAAGTTGGACACGTTTGATTCCCTCGCGGAGAGGGGGCCTCCATGGGGGATGTCGAGCGCTCCTAGCTTGACTTCCCACGGGCATCCGTGCTAGGGTAATTCTGGCGAAGTGGCGAACGTCCTTTCACAAAAGGAACTTTGCATAGTGCTACACGGAAAGATTCTGCCTGGTCGATATTTGGATAGGAAAGAGTGAAGGATGAGCACGGAAATCAAAACGTGGCAAGTCATTAATGGCAAGCTTCAGCCCGTGGCAGTGTCACTTGCTGAAGCAGGGCGCAAAGAAGCGCAGGATTTGGAAGAATGGATAGCTTCCAACCCTGCTATTGTTGGTGCTGGGATTACCATCATAGGTAGGCAGGTTTCTACGAAATCTGGACCTCTAGACTTGTTGGGAATAGATAAACATGGAAACACAGTTATCATTGAGCTGAAGCGTGACAAACTCCCTCGCGAAGCGTTGGTGCAAGCCATTGATTATGCTTCGGATGTAGCGGATTGGAGCATAGAGAAATTAAGCGAAGTTTGCACACAATTCACAGGAAAGAGTCTTGAAGACCATCTCACTGAAAGTTTTCCTGACATAAGTTTGGAAAATCTGAACATCAACGAAACCCAACGCATCATACTTGTGGGATTTGGGATAGAAGGAGCGTTAGAACGCATGTTGAATTGGCTATCAGATTCGTATGGCGTGAACATCAATGCGGTTTTATTGCAGTATGTGAAGACCGTGCAAGGGGACGAGTTGCTGAGTAGAGTTGCGGTGATTTCCGAAGAGCTGGAGCAGCAACGTGGCCCGCGGAAGAAATTCCAAATTCCAATGTCGGATGAACCGGGAAATTATCCACCAGATGTCTTGAAGCAAAAGCTTGAACAGTATTTGCTACAGGATCTCTCGTCCGCGAAACGCATCAGAAAAGTTTTGCTTCCTGTGTTGCTGCGGGATGGAAAGGTAAACCGAGATCAATTGAAGAAGGAATTCGTACAAAAGGGTGAAGCGGAGAGCGAAAGAGACGCGGGATATTTCCTCTCGCTTATTTCGCAGCAGATAGGGTTAGCAAGGAACGATTTTTTGCGGCAAGCGATTGGGTATGAATACCACCCAGATATGCCGTGGATGAAAGAGACCTATTACATCCGTGAAGAGTACCGGGAGTTGGTGAGAGAAGTCTTGGTGAAGTTGGACGAAGGTTAATTCTGCCCAATCAATAGTTAGACCGAACACAAGTTTTTCATCGGCTCATGGGACCTCCGTAAGCAGCTTAGGGACGGCGATGCGGGAGAGAAGCGTGAGGACAGTGAGGAGCAACCGCCCGAGGGTAGCCAG
>JALUUA010000106.1 GCA_027021605.1 Candidatus Bipolaricaulota bacterium
GTTGTAGAAGCTGATGCTCATCGCTTGATCCTCCACTGTCAGCGTCGCAGCCTCACGCTGCACTTATAGCATAGCACCCCACAGCCAGAATGCAAGCGCTCGCGCCATGGAATGTTTCTATGCTCGCGATAAGCGGTGCTTATCGCGTGCTGGGCGCGCCCCGCTTATCAGCATATGCCGATATGCTGTGAACGCCGAGCTCGAGCGTGAGCGTCCCGGTATATTCGAATATCGGTGGGTTCGAATATCAGCGGGCTCGAATGTGCCAGCATTCGAACATTCGCATATCAGAATATTAGCGAATCGCCAGTCCCGTATAGATAGCAGCCGTTCACACTCGCACCGGCCTTGCAAGCGCAAGGCGCTCGCACGCGCGGAGCGCGTGCACTTGCGGAACGTTCGCAGCCGCGACAGCCCCGCACGGGGGCGGGGGCCCCCTTTGCGCAGCGCGCGCTGGGTGTCTGACCCCTCCCCGAGCTGCACCCGGGTTGGGAGTGTAGCACACGGTCCCATGCTGTTCCTTGACAGATGCGGGCGCATCTGCTATACTCTGCGCATCAGCAGGGCTGATGTGCTCGCTCTGCGAGCGAGGAGGTCGAAGAGATGCTCGCCGGCTGGAAGACGCTCATCACGAATGGGGTGGTGCTGCTCGCGGCCCTGGCCGCGATGTTCGGGCTGGAGATTGGGGTCGAGGAGCAGGAGGCGATTGTTGCCGGTGCGATGGCGCTCGTCAATATAGGGCTGCGGCTGGTGACCAAGGGCCCGGCCGGCCCCCTTGCCCGCGCTCGCTCTGCGGGCGAGGAGCGGTGAGATGGCCCGCCGAGCAGCTACGCTGCGAGGCCCCTGCGGATTCTTCGCAGCCCTGCTGCTGGTCGCGTTCGCGACCAGCGGGTGTGCGGGGCCCGCTGTGCGCGCCGAGACAGCGCGGCAGCAGCTCGCCGTTGCCGAGGCCCAATACACGGCGGCGGTCCGAACAGCGATTGATCTGTATCGGAACGGTGTGCTCACCCGCGAGCAGGCAGAGCGCCTGCACCCCCTCTTCCTCCGGGCTCGGGCCGCGCTCGACGCCGCCCACGCCGCGCTTCGCGCGGGGGTGCCGCAGGACACCGTCGGCTACCTGCGCGTCACGAACGAGCTGTTGATGCAGATTCGGCAGATGCTGCAAGAGGCGCAGCAGGCTTCGCCTGCCGCCCGCAGAGGAGGTCCCGTATGGGCACCGCAGCGCTCCTCCAAGCTGTGGACCTGATGCTCGCCCTCAACACCTTCGCCCTGCGCGCTATCGAGACCCAGCAGCGCGTTGCGGCGCTCATTAGCGCCGCGCAGCGGGAGGGGCGAGACCTCACCGAGCAGGAGCTGGCCGAGCTTCGCTCGGAGCGCGAGGCGGTCTTCGAGGAATGGAAGAAGATCATTGGGGATCACTGATCCTCTCCGACGTGCGGGAGGGGATGCCTCAGCTCTCCGAGCTGAACGAGCGCCTCGCGGGGCAGGCGCTGCGCGCCTGTCCGGGCTGCGGCCAGATGGGCCTCGTGCAGCACACGGAGTGTGCTGCGTGCGGTCGTGTTCACTCAGTGAACAAGCGCGGGGACAATGCCAGAAGCCTTCGATAGGTGTGTCAGGGGCGGCGGTCGCGTCCGGACGATCAAGGGGCCCAACAAGCGTATGGGCCTGAAGGCTGGCCAGTATCGGCACATATGCTTCCCTAAGGACGGCGGCCACCCCGTGCTCGGCGAGATCAAGGAGAACTCTCTCGAGAAGGCCCTGCGGAAGGGAGGAAAGAGCGGTGGGTAGCCCGCCCGACGCGCTACGCGCCGACGCCCCGGCGGACCGATCGGTGCGCGCGGCTGTCAGCTCTGCTGACAGCAGCAGCAAGGCGGCCCTCTGGGCCGCCCTCCCGGAGCGCGCCCGCTCGGTTCTCTCCCTCTACCTGCGCGGCCTCCCGCTCGCAGACATCGCCCGCGAGCTGGCGCTCGCGGAGGGTGAGATCCTCACCATCCTCGAGAGCGCCCCGGCCCGGCGCTATATCGAGCTGCGCCTACGCGAAGCGGAGAACGAACTTCAGCATCTATTGCCGTCGGCAATAGACGCCGTCCGGGCTGGCCTCTCCCACCTCGAGCCAGAGGTCCGCCTCCGCGCCGCAGATCAGTTCTGGAAGCTCACCGGCCGCTACAAGCAAGATGCGGCCGGAGGCCGCATCAGCGCCGAGGACGTCGTCCAGCAACTCCTCGTGCAGGTCAACATCCACACGCAGCAGCAGGAGGCCCGAGATGCTCCGGACCGCTCCTAGCCCGACCCGCATCACCGCCTCCGGCACGATCGACTCTAGCCGGGGCTTCCTCCACTACGTTGTCCTCACCGCCGGCGACTCCGCCGCCGCGAGCCTGGCGCTCGTAGACGGGAGCAACACAATCCTCACCATCAAGGCTGCTGCCGGCACTACCGAGCACGTTATGCTCCCTAACACCCGCTACAGCAGCCTGTCAGCGACGCTGACCGGCACGGGCGCCGAGGCAACCGTCGGGACCTCAAAGTGACCCCGCAGCGCCTCATCATCGAGACCCTATTCCGCATCGTCGATAAGGAGGGGCGGGACCGCGACTTCCTCCTCAACCCCGTCCAGGCCCGGCTCGACTCGGCCCTCACCGGCCGGGACGTGATCCCGAAGGCCCGCCAGGAAGGCGTCTCCACATACATCCTGGCACGCTTCACCGCCCTCTGCCTCTCACAGAGGAACCGCCGCTGCGTCGTAATCTCGCACGATCGGGAGAGCACCCAGCGCATGCTCGCCAAGGTGCGCTACTTCCTCGAGAACCTGAAGTGCCCCCCGCCCGAGATCTCCAACCTCAGCAAGAACGAGATCGTGTTCTCCCGCACCAACAGCATGTTCTTCATTGGCACAGCAGGCAGCCGCGAGTTCGGCCGGGGCGACACGATCACCAACCTGCACTGCTCCGAAGCCGCCTATTGGCCCAACCCGAAGGATCTGACCGCCGGCCTCTTCCAGGCCGTCCCCCGCGACGGCGAAATCTTCATCGAGAGCACCGGCAACGGCGTCGGCAACTGGTACCATCGCCTCTGCATGCGCGCCCAGCGCGGCGAGTCCCAGTGGCGCCTGCACTTCTTCTCCTGGCTCGATTCCCCCGAGTACGAGCTGGACCTCTCCCCTGCCGAAGAGCAAGAGGTTCTCTCTTCGCTCCGCGAAGAGTGGGAGGAACCCTACCTGGTCGACAAGCTGGGCTTGTCGGCCGGGCGAATAGCCTGGCGCCGCCTCAAGCTCGAGGAGCTTGACTACGACCTCACCCTCTTCAAGCAAGAGTACCCGACAACCCTCGACGAGTGCTTCCAGGCGTCGGGTCGGAGTATCTTCCGATACAAGCTCACCCCAACCGAGGAGTGGGTCCGCACCGAGTACGCCCTATCCGTGCTGCTCGGGCATCCCCGCCCCGACAAGCACTACATTCTCGGGGTTGATACCTCCGCCGGAGTAGGGCAGGACGCCAGTTGCATCCAGGTCCTGTGCCTCGACCCGCTCGAGCAGGTCGCCGAGTGGCTCGACGACCGCGTCGAGCCCGACGTCTTCGCCGGCAAGGTCGCCCTCCTCTCCGAGATGTTCAACAACGCGCCGATCTCCGTCGAGAACAACAACCACGGCGCGCTCGTGATCAACGTACTCCGCAAGGAGTACCCGCACCTGCAGGTCCTGACCAGCCCGTACACGCCCGGCGAGTATGGCATCCGCACGACTGTCCGCACGAAGCCCCTGCTGATCGGGCACCTTCGCAGGCTGCTGAGCCAGGGCGACCTGATCATTCACAGCCAGGAGTTGGCCTCGCAGCTCAGCACCTATATCGAGCACGAGAACGGGAAGCTAGGCGCCGAAGAGGGCTGCCACGACGACGCCGTTATGGCCCTAGCCATGGCCACTGCCCACGTTGAGCGCCTGCGGGCAGCGATGCTGCCCGCTCCTACGGAGCGGCAGGGCCCGAGAGACCCGTTCCTGCTCGACAGTATCCTCGACGAGCTGTCCCGGCGGAACGCTCGCCTCGGCTACCCGGCCCAGGTCCTATGAACAGGAGGGAGACATGCGCATTCTCATCCTGTCCCGCGAGGGGGACGGACTCGGCTTCGCCCAGGCGCTCGCCCGCGAGGGCCACGACGTCCATGTTTGGATCGGCGACAGGCGCGCCAAGCGTGCCGGCGTGGGTATCGTCGGCCGCCCGGCAGCCTGGCGCCCCCTCCTCCCCCAGACCGACCTGATCGTCTGCGATATGGTCGGGTTCGGACACCTCCGCAAGCTCTTCGATAAGCTCGGGAAGCCGGTGATCTCCTGCCACCCGGACTCTGACAGGGCCGAGCTGGACCGCCAGTTCGGCCTGGCGCTGATGCGACTGGCTGGCATTCGCCATCCCCGGACGTGGACCTTCGCGCGTCCCTCGGACGCGCGGGAAGTGCCCTTCCCACCCAAGGGCCTGGTTATCAAGCCCAGCGGGAATAAGAGCACTGCCCTCACCACCGTCAATCGGACGCGCGACCAGTACCTCTGGAATCTCGAGCGGTTGCCCGCCGACCAGCCCCTGATTGTCCAGGAACGCGTCGAGGGTATCGAGATCAGCACGGAGGGATGGTTCAACGGCCACGACTGGGTCCGCCCGTTCAATCATACCTTCGAGGAGAAGCGCCTGATGGACGGCGGGGTCGGCCCGAACACCGGCTGCATGGGCAATGTTGTCTTGGCTGCTGACGACAACAGGATTGTCAAGGAGACAATCCTGAAGCTGACGCCCTTCCTCCGCAAGATCTCCTATCGCGGCCCCGTCGATGTGAACAGTATCGTGAACACGCAAGGCGTGTTCGCTCTCGAGTTCACCATGCGCCCCGGCTACGATGCGATCGAAGCTCTTACAGAGCTTCTCCGGGAACCGCTCGGCACCCTCCTGTTCGAGGTGGCAACAGGGGTGAAGAAGGAGATGGACCTCCCCTCGGATGAGTACGGCATCGCCGTGCGCGTTAGCGTCCCGCCCTGGCCCCACGCCCGCCCGCCTGCGGAGCAGGCGGGCATGCCCCTGCGCTTCCCACGCGAGGCTGGCAAGCATATCTACCTCACCGATGCCTACCTAGAAGGTGGGCAGGCGCGGTATGCCGCCTTCGACGGCGTCATCGCCAAGGTTACGGCCAGGGGGCGGAGCCCGAGCGAGGCCAGGGGCCGTGTGTATCGGACACTGGCGAACATGCGCATCCCAGACGCCCAATACCGCACAGATATCGGCCAGCGCGTCCACAGCAATCTGACACTGCTGCGCAGCATGGGGTACCTCTGATGCTCGGCTATATCCGCAAGCGCCCAGACCTCTCCTTCTGGCAGGAGCAGATCGAGAAGGGCACCGAGTTCCGCAAGCGCTCTGCCAGTGAGGACGACTGGGAGCAGTGGCGTAAATACTACCGCGGGGAGTGGGACCCCTCGGTCTGCCCGACCAACCTCCTCTTCAAGATGATCCGCACTCTGGTCCCGCGCGTGTATTTCCGCAACCCCAGCGTCAGCGTGCGGCCGAGCAAGCCCGGCTTCGAGAGCATTGCCCTCGCCAAGATCGTTGAGCGGATCGACAACCGCCTCATCCGCGAGATGCGCGTCAAGCAGCAGATCAAGCGGATGGTCCAGCACGCCGTCATGTTCGGCACTGGCTTTGGGAAGCTCGGCTTCTCCTCCCAGATCAGCACCGAGCTGGAGGAGGGCGAGAGAACCCGTTTCGAGTACAACAGCCTCGTCCAGGAGGGCTTCCCCTGGTTCATGGCCGCCCACCCGGGCACGATCATCCTGCCCGCCGGCCTCCAGCGTTTCGAGGACACCCCCTGGATCATTCACCACATTCGCAAACCGGTGCAAGAGGTTCTGGAGGATCCGCGCTTCCAGCATAAGGACGAGATCGGCCCCTCCTCGAAGGGTCTGCCCGGGCACGATACCGTAGTGCAGGACTACGTAGAGATGGTTGACCTCTACGAGGTCACCGACAAGCGTACTGGTCGGGTCTTCGTCATCGCCCCACGGGTCACCGACAAGATCCTCCTCGAGGACGAGCACGCGCTTGCGGCACTCGGCCGCCTACCCTTCTACCCTCTCATCTTCAATGAAGATGATGAGAGGTTCTGGGGCATCCCCGATGCGAAGATCCTCGAGCCGCTCGTGCTCGAGATGAACGCCACCAAGACAACCATCCGCAACCACCGGCGCCTGAGCGTCATGCGCATTCTCGCTGGGAAGGGCAGCATCTCCGAGGCGGAGGCGGCCCGCCTCCTTGAGGAGGATGGGCAGCCTGCTGTCATCTGGACACAAGATGTGAACGGGGTGAAGCCGATCCAGCCGGCCGGCATCCCCGAGGACCTGCTCGCCAACTACGAATTCCAGATGCGGGACGTCCGAGAGACCCTCGGCTTCGGGCAGAACCAGTTCGGGGAGTATAAGCCAGGCAGCGGTGATACAACCGCCACCGAGGCGCAGATCGTGGCGATGGCCACCGAAATCCGCATAGACGAGAGGCGGGACATGGTCGCCGACCTTCTCACCGAACTGCTCGAGGACGTCAACAGGCTAATCTTCGATAACTGGACGGGTGAGCAGGTCATCGACCTCGTCGGCCCGGCCGGCATGCGTGTCTGGGTCTCCTTCTCCGGCGACCTCCTGAAGAAAGGTGCGTATAGCATCTCCATCGACCCGGACAGCAGCCTCCCAGAGACGAAGGCCCTGCGGGAGCGCCGCGCCATCCAAGTATACCAACTGCTGCGGCAGGACCCGAACGTCAACCAGGAGGAGTTGACGCGGTATCTGCTGAGGGAGCTGCAGGGCGTGCAGATGGACAACCTGCTGGCGACGCCAGCACCGGGCGTCGGGATGAGCCCCGACCGGCCAATGTCCTTCCAGGAGTTCGTAGAAACCCTGCAGAACGGCGCGAACCTGGGCGTGCCAGTCCCCGGTCAGCCCGACATGGTCTTCGACTTCGACGACGAGGGGAACCTCGTCAGGGTGAAGTGAGATGGCCGCTGACCCGAGCGAGATCAGGCAGCGGATAGCCGAGCAGATCGGGCTCGCAGAGCCCGAGAACCGCGCGCCGCGGCGCGTATTCTTCCGCGGACGCTATCTCGAGTTTCCGCCGGGTACCACGGACGAGCAGATCGAGCAGGCGCTGCGCGCCCCCGCCTCCGAATTCATCAGCGTCTCGGAAGCGCGGGGCGTGCCCGCCCCGTGGCTCGCCGACCTCGTGGAACGCCTGCAAGACGTTCCACTCGCGGACTTCGTCGCTGGCGGCCTGCTAGAAGCCCTACGGAAGAGGGCGCTCGGTATGCAGGTATCGCCGGCTGAGGCTGGCGCTGCCGCGCTCGATATGTTTCCGGGCTTTGCTGGCGTTACTAGGGGTTTGGAATTCTTTACACGTATACGGCCTCTAGGGGACAGGCGCTTGTATAGGGGTGTTGTAGACCCTGCTGAGAGGGAGCGTGCTGTTAGGGAGGGTGTGGTTGAGGGCTACGGCAGTGCCGAGCTGGGGACGCCAGGAACTAGTACCAGTGTTGATCCGCTGGTATCTATGAGACCCGCATTTTCAGGGATACCATACGGGGCTGAGGCTGAGTTAGCCCTAGGCTTGGTGAGGAATGAGATAACCCCATACGATATACCCGTGTTTCGCATTTCCCCTGCTAGGGCTGGGTTCCCTATCCTGGTAGCTGATGTAGACCCTGTCAGCTACTTGGCTAGGCGTCCTATCCCAAGTGCTGGTCCTGGGGTCGCCGCGCTGTCTAAGCCTAACCTGCTATTCAAAGAAGCGGAGGTGTTCTTCCGTAGGGATATACCGGACTTCGTCCAGCCTGTGCTTCGAGCTACACCCTTGGAGAAGGACGAGCTTGTAAAGCTGTTACGGGATAGGGGGGCTATAAAATCCAGGATTAGGGAGGCTAAGGAGCTGTTTTTCTCACCAGGTTTCCCCGAAGTAGCCCGGTACAAGGTATATGAGCCGTCCTCTAAGATCGCCGCTGGTATGCAGTTGTTGAAGGAGGCTGCAGCTAGATCTGAGAGGTATAGAGGGCTCAGGGTAGAGGTATTAGAGGCCTCGGCGGATTTGATCCGTTCCTTGGGAGTTTACGAAGCGCCTAAACGGCTACTGTCTATCCCTCTAGGGGAAGGGCTTACATTTGGTGGGCTGGTCAGCTCTGCAGAGAGGCTCGTTGACAGTTCTACTAGGGTTAGGGATTTGTGGAATGTTATGGGAGCTGCTGACAACCCTATGCAGGCTGTAGAACTGGTAGCTAGCGCCTATAATAAGGACCCTAATGATGTCATTGATACTTTGATTAGGCCCGCTCTGAAAGAAGCCTACAAAGCTTATGACGAATTTGCCCGGACTCTGCGGAAAGTAGATCTTGGGGTAGCGGTCCGTCAGGATACTGGAGAGGATATACGGGAGGCCTACGATGCCTTTGTACGAACTAAGGTGCGTGGGTTGCGGCAAAGAAGAGGAAAGGCTCGTGCGGATCGCGGAGCGCGATAAGCAGGAGTGCCATCGGTGCGGAGCACCGATGCGAGTGATATTCCGGGGCTCCGCCGGCCGCTACCACCCGTTCCCAGAAGGGTGGTGGGAGCACCTAGACACCAAGCCGATCTACATCAAGAACAAGCGCCAACTGCGCGAGGAGTGCCGTAAGCGCGGCCTCTCCTCGCAGTACCTGGAGGACCTCTGACATGAAGATCGTGCTGATCTTCAAGGAGGGCGGGGACGAGGTGGAGATTCTGAACCCGGAGCCAATCGCAATGCGCCGGGTCGAATCCCTCCTCCTGAAGGTCCCGCATGCCCTCCGACATGCGATGCGTCGGAAGCAACAGGCTGCGGGCAAGGCTCGCAGCGGGAAGAAGTGAGGTGACCTATGGACACTGAGAACCTGCAGAACACCGAAGCAGAGACCGAGGGTCAGGCCCACGAGGAGGGCTCTGAGTCCGAGCAGCAGGGCGGCTCGCAGGGCGAGCCGATACCCCCGTACATCGAGGAGATGAGCAAGGCTATCTCCGTCCTTGCCAAGTCTGTGCAGGATATTCAGCAGCAGCAGGAGGAGCTTGCTCAGAAGATCCTCGCCTCAGCCCGCCCGGGTTCGCAGAGCGAACCCGGGGAGGAACTTTCCAGCTCGGGCTCTGTCAAAGAGCAAGAGAGCGAGGAGGGCTGGCCCTCCCCCGACGAACTAGAGACGATGAGCCGTCGGGAACTCCTCGATCTGATCGAGCGGAAGCTCGAGCGCCATGTCGAGGAGCGCGTAGGAAAAGTCCTGCAGGAAGTGCAGTCGGTGCGGGCTCGCACCGAGGAGGAGAAGGTCCTCCAAGAGATATCGCAGCTCGAGAAGCAGCATCCTGACTTCTGGGAGTGGCGCGACGAAATGATCAAGATCGCACAGGAGATGCCCGGCATCTCCCCGCGTCGCGCCTACCTCCTGGCAAAGCAGGAGAACCCGAAGAAGGCCGAGGAGCTGGCCGCAAAGTACCAGCGGAAGGACGACAAGGACGAGGGCAACGAGGGTGCCCGGCCCCGGTTCGCGGGGCTCACGCCTACGAGTGGACCCGCGCCCGCTGCGCGGGGTAAGCTCCCGCCCGAGAAAGCTGCGGAAGCAGCTTTCGAGGAGGTGAAGGCCCGCTTCGGCGACGTCTTCGCCGCGCAAGAATAGAGGAGACTGAGCAATGCCTGGCACTCTCGTAGAGGCGCTCGACAATCTATACACCACCACCTGGCAGAATATGAAGAGTCAGGTGGCGGATCAGATTTTCGACGCCACACCCTTCTACTTCTGGCTCAAGAGCAAGGGTAAGATGAAGACGGTCTCAGGAGGCCGCTTCATCACTGAGCCCCTGCAGTACGCCAAGAACGATAACGTGACGTGGATCGGCCGCGGCGGCACGGTCAGCCTGAACGATCAGGAGTTCCTGACCGTCGCCTACTATGAGTGGCGGTACCTCGTCGCGTCCATCGTTCGCTTCGGCGTTGACGACCAGAAGAATCGCGGGAAGAACCAGATCATCGACCTGATGATGGCGAAGCTCCAGAACGCCCGCGATTCTCTGATCTCGGAGCTTGAGTCCCGCCTCTTCGCCGGCGAGGGCAGCTCCTCGAACGCCATGGACGGTCTGCTGCATCTGGTGCAGGACGATCCGACGGTGTCGAGCACCGTCGGCGGCATCGACCAGAGCAGCAACTCGTGGTGGCGCAACCAGTCCATCAACATGACCGGTGTCTCGTTCGCGTCCTCCGGTGTTGAGAACATGCGGCGGATGCTGAACAACACCATGAACAACCTGAAGATGGACGCGCCCGACATCATCGTGTGCGGGCAGCAGCCCTACGAGTTCTACGAGGACAACCTGCTCTCCTACTACCGGATCACCAACAACAAGTTGGGCGATGCCGGCTTCCAGAACCAGGTGTTCAAGGGGATCCCCATGGTCTGGAGCCCGTCCTGCGGGAACCGCATGTATTTCCTGAACACCCGGTTCATCAGCCTGGTCTACGATCCCGCCCTCTTCTTCGACATGACGGAGTGGAAGGCGATCCCCGACCAGGTGAACGATCGGGCCGCCCAGATAGTCAGCGCCATGCAGCTCACCGTGAGCCGCCGGCGCTGCCAGGGCGTGATCTACGGCATCGACACTGCCTGAGTGGGAGGGTAGAGCAATGCCTGCCGGACAGAAGAAGGTGTTTGCGACCCCCCTCACCGCGGTCGAGACCACGGACAAGGAGGGCGTGGGTACGATCCGGATCGAGGGGAACAAGATCTACAAGTGGGTCAAGCTCCTCAACAGCACGGCCAACGTCTCCGGCGTGGCCGGCGACCTCGTCGCGTATGCGAAGAACGGGTACGACCAGCACACGGTTGTTACCGACTTCACAGACGCGGACGCGGCGCCGGTCGGGGCGGGCCTGCTGGTGGCGAGCGTGCAGGGGCAGGCCGGCACCGCCGAGTATTGCTGGATTCAGATCGCCGGCCCGGCGACCGCGAATCAGGCGCTCGGTGGCTCGCCCGGCGAGGGTGCCCCGCTGATGGCCAGCTCGACCGACAAGGCCCTGACCCTCGCCACCGCCAACACCACGACCGGGGCCCTGAACGGGCTGCCGATCGCGGCGGCGGTGGACGTGGCAGGGAAGAAGGTCGCGCTCAACTGCCCCTTCTGAGCTTGGGCTGGGGGCGGGCTCCGGCCCGCCCCCTCCCCGCTTTCACTAGAAAGCGGGCGTGTTCACTAAGTGAACATGGGAGGGGCAGATGGGCACTCTAACCCTCGCAGATCTCAAAGATGAGCTGCGGACCGCCCTCGGCGGTCGCACCGACCAAGACGCTCGCCTGACCCGCGCGATCAACCTCGCGCAGGTCCGTGCCGCGCGCCTCTGGGACTTCGACGAGCTGCGGCGCACCTACAAAGCCACCAACTTCTACAACAACGACCCGGACGACCGGTTCCTCGCCTTCCCGGCCAACATCCGGAAGGTCCACTCCCTCGTCCTCGAGGACGGGGCGAACAGCCGCAAGCTGACGTATGTCCCGCCCCGTCAGTGGGACAAGTTCCTCTCCTCCGTCGAGACAAGCCGGCGTGGGCGCCCCACCCACTATACAAAGTGGCAGGATCAGATCGAGTTCTACCCGATCCCCGACAAGCAATATACCTGGCGCCTGCGCTGCACAATCTGGCCCGCTGACTTGTCTGCCGATGCAGACAAGTCGGACCTCGACGAGAAGGACGATCTGATCATCGCCCTCGCCGCCTCCTGGATATACCTCACCCTCGGCGACAACGACCGAGCCGCCTACTGGTACCGCGTCGCGCGCAGCCTCTTCCAGGAGGGTATGTCGGAGGAGGGCGCACAGGTTGACCTCGAGATCAAGGCGGGCGACCCGGTCGCCGTGCCCGCTTCGGGCACGTACTGGTCCGACCCATTCGTCCGGAGTGCGCCATGAAGTGGCTGATCATTCTCTCCATCGGCGTGGCCGTCGGCGTAGCAGCAGCGCTGCTCTGGCTCTTCCGGAGGTTCCTGTGAGGCTGCCCTCCAACTGCATCCTCTGGGCCGTCTGGATGTGGCTCCGGCACGGCGGCTATGTCCGCGTGCGCCGCTCCACCCACTATATCTTCGGTGGGAAGAAGCGCGGCTGGTGGCCGCACGTCTCCTGGTCCAGGGACGGCCGTCATTGGTGGTCCTACGGCCCGCCCGACGATCCGCCACGCCTGTATAAGGCATGTCTGCGGCTGGGCTTCCCGCCACCGCTCTACTTCGGAATCGTGCGGGAGGAGGTGGACTGATGCGATGGGATATTCTCAGGTCTGAGCTGGCGAACGACCCACTCGGCCGGGGCTACGCCACTATGTCGGACGAGCAGGTTGCTGCCTCCCTCAACAACCCAGACCGCCTCATCGTGCAGAGCACGATGGTCACCGCAAAGGGCCTGATGGCCCTGCTCGACCCGGCCACGGCCGCTGCCATCCTAGACAAGTTGGAGGCCGCTGCCTCCTCCAATAGCACGGTGAAGTGGATTCTCTCCTTCATGCAGGGCAGTGCCGAGGGCGTGGACCTAGGCCACCCGAACACCAGGGCGCAGATCGATGCGCTGGCAGCGGCCGGTGTCCTCTCCGCGGACGAGGCTTCCCTCCTCAAAGCCCTAGCCGACAATCTCGTCAGCCGGGCCGAGGAGCTGGGGCTGCCAGAGATCAAGCCGTGGATGGTCGCGCACGCGCGAGGTAGCTGACTATGCCGATCACGAAGCAGGCGAGACAGGTCACTTGGGGCGGCGGTGTCACGGTGAGCGTTGCGGCGGGCGCTGCCACGAACAGCGACACGATCACGCC
>JALUUA010000107.1 GCA_027021605.1 Candidatus Bipolaricaulota bacterium
GATCCTCGAGCATTTCCTTCTTGAAGACCTCGGTAACCGCGACGGCGTCGTCCCGAAGGAGCGCAAGCTCGCCCAAGCGCTCCAGGGTCTTGTGGGCGAGATCTCGCCCGTAGGGCGGGCCAATAAAGATGAGGTCGAAGCGCTCGCCGCGGCGGTGGAGGCGCTCCAGGGCGCGAAAGACGTCGTCCTGCAGGATCTCCGCCCGGGGGGCGAGCCCCAGCTCCCGGAGGTTGCGCTCGATAATCTGAACAGCCTCGCGGCTTGCGTCCACGAACACGGCGAAAGAAGCCCCGCGGCTTAGGGCCTCGATGCCCACACTCCCCGTGCCCGCAAACAGGTCCAGGAAGCGACTCCCCCCCACGAGCCCGCCCAGGATGCTGAAGAGGGCCGAGCGGACTTGGTCGCGCATGGGGCGTATCGCAGAGCTTTTGGGGGTGAAGAGCTTTCGGCTCCGAAGCGCCCCGCCGGTGATGCGCATGGCCTCTGTCGCCCTAAGAGGGGGAGGCAGCCAGGCGGGCCGCCTCCCGCAGGCGCTTTAGAGCCCGCTCCTTGCCCACGAGCTCGAGGGTCTCGAAGAGCCCCGGGCCCCGGGTGACGCCCGTAAGCGCCACCCGGCAGGGCTGCGCGATCTCCTTGAGCTCGCGCCCCCGCTGAGCGAGCCACCCCCGGATCTCGCGCTCCAAGCGCTCCGCCGTCCACTCCGCGTCGGGCACGGCTTCCAGGTGCCCGCCTAGCTCCTGGAGCAGCGCCGTCTTCTCCGGGGTGAGGAACTTCGCGACGGCCTCGGGATCGTACTCCACACGCTCCGTGAGCAGGGGCACCGCGGCCTCGGCCAGCTCCACCAGCGTGCGCTTCCGCTCGCGGAAGAGCTCCACCGCCCGGGCCCAGCGCGCCTCCGCGATTTTCTCTGCCTCTTCGTCGCCGAGGAAGCCCCTCTGGACCGCGAACGCCTTCACGAGCCCTCCCAAGCGCTTCGGGTCCCCGGTCTTGATGTAGTGATGATTGAGCCAGAGGAGCTTCTCCTCGTCGAAGACGGCGGGCGAAGGGTGAATCCCCTCCAGCGAGAATTTTTCGATTAACTCTTCCCGCGAGAAGATCTCCTGGTCGCCGTAGGACCAGCCGAGCCGGGCGAGATAGTTCACCAGGGCCTCGGGGAGGATGCCCCGCTCTCTGTACTCGAAGACGGCGGTGGCCCCGTGGCGCTTGCTGAGCTTGGTGCGGTCCTTGGCGAGGACCATGGGCACGTGGGCGAACACCGGGAGGTCCGCGCCCAGGGCTCGGTAGATGAGGATCTGCTTGGGCGTGTTCTTGAGGTGCTCGTCGGCGCGGATCACGTGGGTGATCCCCATGGTGAGGTCGTCGACCACCACGGCGAAGTTGTAGGTGGGCCGCCCGTCCGAGCGCAGAATGATGAAATCGTCGATCTCCTCGTTGCGGAACTCGACGGGGCCGCGGATGACGTCTTCCACGACCGTGGTGCCCTCTTTGGGTGAGACGAAGCGCAGCGCGGGCCTTCGCCCCTCGGCCTCTAGGCGCTCGCGCTCTTGGGGGGTAAGATGGCGGCACGTCCCGTCGTATTGGGGGGTGCGCTTCTCCGCGAGGGCTTGTTTGCGCTTTGCCTCCAGCTCCTCCGGGGTGCAGTAGCAGGGGTAGGCCCTGCCCTCCTCTAAGAGCTTCCGGGCGTGCTCCTGGTAGAGGGGCAGCCGTTGGCTCTGGAAGTAGGGCCCCTCGTCCCACTCGAGGCCGAGCCACTTTAAGCTCTCGAGGATCGGCTCGACGAGCTCGGGGCGGTTGCGCTCGACGTCCGTGTCCTCGAACCTCAGGACGAAAACGCCTTGGTGCTTGCGGGCAAAGAGCCAGTTGAACAGGGCCGTGCGCGCCCCGCCCACGTGGAGCTCCCCCGTGGGGCTGGGGGCAAAGCGGACTCGAACTTTGTGCTGAGCCATCCCCTCTCCTTCGGATTCCGATGCCCTATCGGAGTCGTGCATAGCGGCGATACACTTCGTCGTCCCCGCGCTTGGCTACGAGGAACACCGTCAGCCGTCTCTTAGCATCATCGACTTCGTACACGATGCGGTGCTCGCCGGCCGTCACCCGATAGATGTCGGGTTCCAGCTTCCTGCTGTCCGGGGGCCGCGAATTCAAGGACAACTCCAAGATCTTCCGCAGAGTTGGAGCTGAACCTTTGCCGGGTAGCGCTTCTTGTCGCGGAGCTCCTTGAGCACCGCAGGATGGACGACAACGCCGTAGCCGTGGGGAGCCCGCTCCATTCCTTTAGCTCTTCACCGCTAGGGACTTATCGAAGAGATGTTCGTATTGTTCGATAAGGTCCTCAACCGGTACGGGCTCTTCCCCTTGGGCCTGGAGGAGGCGGACCAGTAGAACGTCGAGGAGCTCCTCCAGCTTCTCGACGCGCTCCAGGTCCTCCACGCTAACTAAGGCAGCTGCGGCCTTGCCGTCCCGCGTGATGAGGAAGCGCTCCCCGGCGTACTGTACCCGGGCCAACAGCGCCCCTAAGCGCCTGCGCGCTTCGGCCGCTCCGACTTGGGTGGCCATCCTGCCGCAAAGCCTAGCTTATGCAAGCCCTTAGAGCAACCTCCGGGGTCAGAACTCCATGAGGTCCGCCCGCAGGTAGGCGAATACCCATCCCTCGCCCCGATCGACCACGAAGAGGAGGCCCTGCCAGCGCTCCCCCTCGTAGGAGAACGCCCAACGGCTCCAGAGGACGGAGCCCGTTCGTCCCTCTTCCTCGAGCCTCCAGCCCGCCTCCCGGAGCTGGCGGGCATAGTGCTCCTCCAGCTCCGCTACGCTCCACCCCTCGGGGAACCGGATGAGCGCGTGGTTGCTGACGTGATCGTCGCTCGCGCTGCTGCCCCCACGCTTCTGGCGGCTCCCCTCCGGGTTGGTCAGGGGCGGCAAGACCTCCTGTAAGATCTGCAGGGCGTCCTTCCCCTCCAGTGCGGACCGAGGGGAGCTGCAGCGGGAATACGTCGGGTCTAAGTTGTAGGAGAGGCGCACCTCCGTCTGCCCCCCCGGGCGGGGGAAGGCGTACACGTCCAGGGAGGGCCCGGGGCGGCCGCGGCAGAAGCTGCGCCCTTGATCCCGGGAAAAGACGAAGCCCCCTTGAGGGGAAAGGGACCTCCGCGCCTCCCAGCCGCGGGCCGTAAGTTCCCGGTCGTAAAAGGCGTAAACCTCCTGGGGAGATCGGGGTACGTCGAGGAGAACCACCCCGTAGGTCTCCTCCACCGCGCTCCCGACGACGGTGGCTCCCGGAGGGAGCGGGATCTCAAAGGGCAGGTCCGGGGGCAACCCGCCCGGGAAGAGCCGGCCTTGGCGCATCTCCCCCGTGGGGGAGGGAGAGGTCATCAGCCGCTCCACGAACTCCTCCAGCTGCGCGGCGCCTCCCCGGTCCGCAGGGGACGGCTCCTCGTAGACCCGAAGCGGCAGCTGCAGGAAGAACCCCGCTGCCACGATCACCCCGATGAGAAAGAGCGTCAGCAAAACGCGCTCGGACATCGCTCTCCCCTCCTTTGCGTCGCTCGTGCGCCCGTTCGCGCTCGCGGCTCTTAGAATAGAGGGCAAGGAGCGGCGGCGTCAACGGCTGCCAGGAGGCCCTCCCGGCGGCGGAACCCGCAGAGAGCCCGCGCTGGCTCAGAAGTAAAAGTGGAACCCAATTCCCCCCGCGATCCAGCGGAAGTCGTAGAGGTTCTGAAGGTTGAGGGCAAACCCGTAGTCGATGACGGGGTAGACGCGCTCGATGGGCCAGTCGGAGATCTCGATCTCCCCGAGCACCGCGAGCATCGAGCGCTCCACCCTCAGGGGCTTGTCCTGCGCGAACTTCAGGGTCACCGAGGGCCCTCCCGTGACGTAGAAGTCCGCCCGCGGGTTGTCGCTCACCTTGAAGAGCCCCCGGGCCGAGAGGTGTAGCTCCAGCGCGTTCGGACACCGCGGGGGCTCCACCACGGGCGGCGGCGGGGGCGGCTCCTCCCCGGGCTCCGGCTCGGGCGGAATTCGGGGCTCGTAGTCGAACTCGCAGTCGGGGATCGGGGCCAGGTTGAACTCGATCCCCGTGCCCTCGTTCAGCCAGTAGCGGAAGCTGATCCCCAAAAACGGGAAGTTGGCGTGGATCCCGACGGCCCACTTCCCCCCGGGAGCGCCCCCCTCCGGCTCCTGCGCCCGCGCGGGGACACCCGTTGCCGCAACGAGGAGGAGCAGCGCAAGGGCGATGAGCCCGATCGATCTCGATGCGATGCGCATTCGGTGCACGATGTCACGCTCCTTTGGGTTTTGCTTTGCTGCTTCTCTTTGGCTACTTCTCGTAGATGGGCACGCCCGTCTCCGGTTTGCCCGTGAGGGCCTTAAAGCGCTCCCGCAGGTCGCGGGTGATGGGGCCGGGGCGGCCCGTCCCGATGGGGCGCCCGTCGATCTCGACGATGGGGATGACCTCGGCGGCGGTCCCCGTCAGAAAGACCTCGTCGGCGGTGTAGAGTTGCGCCACCCCGAAGTACTCCTCGCGGGCGGGGTAGCCCGCTTCTCGTGCCAGCTCGAGGATGACCCCGCGGGTGATCCCCGGAAGGTTCGTGGTCACCGGCGGGGTGTACAGCACGCCCTTCTTGACGGCGAAGAGGTTGTCGGCGGTGCCCTCGGCCACGAAGCCGCGGACGTCCAGCATGATGGCCTCGTCGGCCCCGGCGGCGATCGCCTCCAGCTTCGCCATGATGTTCGTCAAATAGTTCAGGGACTTTACGCTGGGCGGCAGCGACTCCGGCGGGCGGGCCCGGGTGGAGGCCACGATCGTCCGCAGCCCCTTCTCGTACAGCTCCTCCGGGTAGAGGGTCTTCCAGTCCTTCACCAGGATGAGGACGGTCGGGCGGGCGCACTTTCGCGGATCGATCCCCAAATCCCCCACGCCGCGGGTCACGATGGGCCGGATGTAGGCCGTCTTCAGCCCGTTGACGCGCAGCGTCTCGAGGATCGCCTCGCGCATCTCGTCGCGGCTTAGGGGGATCTCCAAGCGAATGGCCCGCGCGCTGTCGTAGAGGCGGTCCAGGTGCTCCTCGAGCTTGAAGACGTACCCGTCGTAGGCGCGGATGCCCTCGAAGATCCCGTCGCCGTACAGGAAGCCGTGGTCAAAGGCGCTGATCTTGACATCCTCTTCCGGAACGAACTCGCCGTTGAGGTAGAGCTTCATCGTTCGCCCCTTTCTTTGCGTGCTCTTTGCGTGTGTTTCCCCGTGTTTCCCCTATGCTTTCCCTTGCGGCTCGCGCTGGGGGGAGGGGAAAGGCCCTTCGTACGATACACCGGAGGGCTTTGGGGAGTCAACCTCAGGCGTCAGGCCCCTGGCCCGGGGGTTGAGCTTGAGCGCTAGGGGTAGACCTCGGCGTCCTCCTTGACCACGGAGAGGACCACGGAGGTGTTCGTCTCCTCGATGGCCGGATGGCTCAGCAGCCGCTTGATCTCCCGGTTCATGCTCTCTTGATCTTTGAACTTGCCGATCACGAGGATGTCGAACTCCCCGGTGATCTCGTAGACGTGGGTGAGGCACCGGTCTTGTCTCAGGGCCCGGACGATCTCGGGGATGCGGTTCCCCTTGGCCTTGATCTGGGTGATCGTCGTGATCGGGAACCCGAGCTTCTCGTAGTCGAGGACGGGCTTGAACCGGCGGATGATCCCCCGGTCGAGGAGGCGCCGGAGGTGCTTGCCGACGGTGGTGGTGGAAACGCCCAAGCGCTGGGCCAGCTCCCGCAAACTGGCCCGCCCGTCCTCCTGAAGGGCCCGGATGATGCGCTCGTCGAGATCGCGGTACACGTCCTTGGCCTCCGCTATAATGATCGAGCGCAGCCGGGGGCTTCGCAAGTCGACCCGCTGTCGAAAGGGGGAGCAAGGAGATGGAGAAGCTCGTGCAGGAGCGCTGTGTGGCCTGTCGCCCCGACGCGCCCCGGGTGACCGAGGAGGAGGTCCGCGAGCTTCTGCCGCAGGTCCCCGACTGGCGGATCGTGGAGCGGGAGGGGATCCGGCGGCTGGAGCGGACCTATCGCTTTCGGGACTTCGCCGGGGGGCTGCGCTTCGTCCAGCGGCTGGGGGAGCTGGCCGAGGCGGAGGGGCACCACCCCGCCGTCTTGTTGGAGTGGGGCCGGGTGACCGTCACCTGGTGGACCCACAAGATCCGGGATCTCCATCGCAACGACTTCATCATGGCCGCCAAGACGGACGCCCTCTACGATGCCCTCGTCAAGGGGCTTGAAGTCGGGGGCCGGGCCCACTAGCATACGGACCATGAGGATCTCGCTCCGACTCGAGAACCCGGCGGAGACCGCGGCCCGGATCGAGGAGTTTTTGCGAGAGCAGCTGGAGCGCTCGGGGCGGGAGAGGGGCGTGATCGCCCTCTCCGGGGGGATCGACTCCTCGGTGGTAGCCACGTTAGCGGTCCGGGCGCTGGGGCCCGAGCGCGTCATCTCCCACCTCCTGCCCGACGGGGACTCGACGAATCCCGAGGACATGAGGGACGCCGAGGAGTTAGCGCACTCGTTGGGGATCCTGTGCCGCACGATCTCCATCCACAAGCCTCTGGAGGCGTTTCGGGAGACGTTCCAAGACGTGGGCCTGCACGGGGACCCACGGGCCTGGGCCAACGTCAAGCCCCGGCTGCGGATGATCGTCAACTACTTCGTGGCCAACTTCGAGAACGGCTTGGTGCTGGGAACCGGCAACAAGAGCGAACTTCTTACCGGATATTTCTGCTACGACGAAGAGACGAGGGCGCTTACCCCCGAGGGGCCGAAGTTCTACTGGGAGCTTGCCCCCGGCATGACCGTCTTATCCCTTGACCTTCACACCCAAAGGGTCGTGGAGGTTCCCCTAGAGGCGGTGCACGTCTTCCCCTATCGGGGCGAACTGATCGCGATTCGCACCCCCCGCTTGGATCTGCGGGTGACCCCGAACCATCGGTTGCTGATCCGCCGCAACCACGGGAGGGGGTCCTTGGGCTTCCGCATCGCGGAAAGCTGCTTCCGAGCGAGTCAAATCTGCATCCCGACCCCGAAGCCGTGGCGGGGGACCGAACCGGCTCCTCCCTTTGTGGATACTCGGGAGTTTCTCCCAGGGCCGTTGGCTCCGCAGGCCCACCCGCCCGTTCGGATGGACACCGAGGATTTTCTCTATCTATTGGGGATCTTCGTTGGGGACGGCCACCTGGCCCACCCGCGGGTGGCGGTGCCGGTGCAAAGCGCCCTCTCCGCTGCAGAACGGCAAAGATACCGCACGCCGGATGGGCGATTCTCCGCGTTGCCCACAGCCCTCCTCCGTCCGCACACCAAGACGTATGAAGCCACCCGCATTCACATCGGCGTTTCGGCCCACAGCCCCATCCGTCCCCGGCTGCGCAGGCTCCTTCAGCGCTATGGAATCACGGCGACGGAGACCTCCACCCAGCTCGTATTCACCAACCGCGCGCTGGCCGCCGTCTTGGAGGAATGCGGCCACGGGGCTCAGAACAAGCAAATTCCCCCCTGGGTGCTGCGCTGGCCTGCAGAAGCCCTAGAACCCCTTTTCGAGGGGTTGATAGACAGCGACGGAAGCTCCGGGGGGCGAATGTTCTATACGACCTCCCCCCGCCTGGCCTATCAGATGGTCGAGCTTTGCCAAAAGCTGGGGAAACACGCTCGGGTGCAGTGGAAGCCCCCTAAGGTCACCCATCATGGGGGTCGAACGATCCGCTCTCGGGGCCTTTATGAAGTTTGCATAAGCCCCAAGGCCCGCAACCTCACCTTTACACCCTCCCACATGCGCCGCGTTCCCTATGAGGGGATGGTGTGGTGTCCCTCCGTGCCCCCGCACGAGAACCTCCTCGTGGAGCGCAACGGCTACACGGCCTTCTGCGGCAACACGAAATACGGCGACGGCGGCGTCGACGTCCTCCCCATAGGACATCTGTACAAGACCCAGGTCCGCCAGCTCGCGCGGTTCCTGAAGATCCCGCCCAAGATCATCGAGAAGGCCCCCTCGGCGGGGCTGTGGCCGGGCCAGACCGACGAGGAGGAGCTGGGGATCTCCTACGAGGAGCTGGATCGAATCCTCCACTGCCTCCACGACCGGCGGATGTCCATCAACCAGACCGTAAAGGCCCTCAAGACCCGCAAGAAGATCGTCCAGCACGTCTGGGACCTCATGCGGGCCAGCGAGCACAAGCGCCGCCTGCCCCCCATGCCCCCGGAATAAAGGGGGGGCAAAGAAGCGAAGTGAAGCCCAGCCAGGCGGGGTTTACCCGAAGACCTCCATCAGCACCCGCACCAGGATCAAGATCCAGCCCACCACGACCACGAGCCAGGCGATCTTCTTGGCCACCTCCGCCAGCGCCAGGAAGATCGTCAATAGAATGAGAAATCCGATGGGGTCCACCAGGCCGTCGAAGGTCGTCTCCGGGATCGCGTCCCCCAGGATGAGCTGGATGAGCCCCACCACCAGCTGACCGAACCAGTTGGCGGCCGCGTACAAGAACGTGAGGAACTGGTTGAGGACCTCCTGCAGTCGGCTCCCCTGCTCCAGCTGCTCCGGCCCCTGCAGGGCCGCCGGAATCCAAAGCGGCACCATCTTTCGCTCCCCCCTTTCTCGCGTCGCGCGCTCGCGCCACAGGCCGCGACCGGCCCCATTCTAGCAGACGCTTACCCCTCCCCGATGGGACGGACTTCCTCCCCTTAAGGGGTGAAGGAGTCCGTCCCCGGGGCGGCGTGTCCCTCCCCTTTCGCGGGCGGTCCCGTACACTGAGGGCGATTGCTGGACATGTAGCGACCTCTCCGGATGGGCCGGGGACGGGCTCCCCTCTTCCTGGGCGTGGATGGAGCGCGCCCGTCCCCGGCCTGTGCCCCTCCCTCCCGCCTCGCTTCGTCCCTTACGCGGAGGCGAAGCGCTCCACCACGGCGGCGATCCACTTCGTGCCCTGGATGAGCACGTCGATGCGCTGGTTCTCGTTGGGCGCGTGCGTGTTGCTGTAGGGGTGGTTACACCCAATAGCCACCGTGGGCAGCTTGAGGGCGTTCGTGAAGTAGTAGAGGGGGCCGGAGCCCGCGGAGCTCACGTGGATGTTGGGCCCCTTCCCGAAGACCTCCCGGGCCGTCTCCGCGGCCACCCGCACGATGGGGTCCGTGATGGGGGTGCGGGCCGCGGGCGTCTCCGCTTGGATCTTCAGCTCCACGTCCCCGAAGCCGTGCTTCTCCAGGTGCTCTCTCAGCAACTGGGCGAGCTTCTTCGGGTCCTGGTCAGGCACCAGGCGGAAGTCCATCTTGGCGTGGGCCTCCGCAGGGAGCACGGTCTTGTGGCCCTTTCCCGTGTAGCCCGACCAGAGGCCCGCTATATTCGCCGTCGGCGCGCCCGCGAGCGCCTTCTTGAGCTCCAAGCCCGTAAGGCCCCTCAGAAACTGGGAGATGCCCAGATCGCGCCGGAGCTGCTCCTCGTCCAGGGGCTCCCTCTCGAGGGCTTCCAGCTCCTCCGGGGTGAAGGGGCGCACGTCGTCGTACCAGCCCTCCACGGTGATGTTCCCTAAGCCGTCCTGGATCGTGCTCAGGGCCCGTATCAGGCGCCAGGCGGGGTTCTCGGCGATCGCGGCGTTGGCGGAGTGGGCGTCCCGCCCCAGGGTCTTCACCGAAAGCTCGACGTAGAGCATCCCTTTAAGCCCCAGGGTGACGGCGGGGACGTCCCCGTAGTCGAGGCCGCCGAACTCCCAGATCGCCCCCTGGCCCCGCACCCGCGAGCCGTAGCGCTCGATGAACTCCTTGAAGTGGGGGCTCCCCGTCTCCTCCTCGCCCTCGACGACCCAGATCAGGTTGCAGGGAAGCTCTCCCTGCGTCTTCAGGAGGGCATCCACCACGGAGAGCCGGGAGGCGATGTTCGCCTTGTTGTCCGCCGCGCCGCGGGCGTAGACCCTGCCGTCGCGGATCTCCGCCGCCCAGGGGTCGCTCTCCCAGAGCTCCAGGGGCTCCGGCGGCTGGACGTCGTAGTGGTTGTAAAACACCAGGGTCTTCTGCGCGCCGGGCCGCTCGTAGCGCCCCAGCACCACGGGCGGGCCCTCGGTGAGGGGCAGGATCTCCGCTTGGAGCCCCACCTCCTCCATCATCGTCTGCACGAGCCGGGCGCACTCCTCTAAGCCCAAATTCTGGGCGGAGACGCTCGGCTGGCGGCAGAGCCGCACCAGGCGCTCGACGATCTCCTCCGAGCGGTCGTCGATGTACCGAAAGGCTGCTTCGAGTGTCATGAAGACCCCTCCCTGCCGCAGTGGGTGTGTGAGCCCACTATACGGCGGGAGGGGGCTTCGGGCAAGCGGTTCGCTCGGTCCGTCGTTAATTGAAGCAGGATCGAGCGCGCTCAGCCCTCGGGCTCGGCGTCTGGGGCGGGCTCGCGGACGACGTTGAGCTCGGAGCGGAGGGTGAGCACCTCGGACTCCGAGAAGCCGCCGGGGTTGCAGCTTAACGTCCCGCTCATCCAGACGTCCTCCGGGGGCTCCTGCCACAGCTCCACGTCGTAGACGAGCACGTACGTCTCGCCGGCCTTGAGGGTGATCCACAGCGCCGAGGGCTCGTGGAACAGCCGAAACTGCGGGAACCAGACGTTGTCCTCCCAGGTGACGACCTGGACGTCTTGCTTGGTGGTGATCGTCACTTGGACTTGGAAGGGCTCGCCGATGCGGATCTCGCCGGGCAGCAGCCGCTCGAACTCGCAGAGCTCCCCCGCGGCGAAGTCCCGCTGCGGCGGCGGGGTGGTGTCGGGCTCGGGGGCGACGGTGATCCACGTCTCGGCCCGCGCCTCGCGGCCCTGCGAGGTGATGACGAGGAGCCGCACCCGGTAGTCGCCGGGGTTCTCGAAGGTGTGGGTGACCCGCTCCCCCTCGTCCTTGGTGCCGTCGCCGAAGTCCCAGCTGTAGATGAGAATTTCCTCCTCCTCGGGATCGGGGAGCTCCACGGCGGCTTGGAAGGTGAGCGTCAGGGGCGCGACGCCGGTGCCCCCCTCGGCCTGCACGCACTCGGGGCACTCGTAGACGATCTCCACTTGGATCGCGGGGGCGGGGGACGGCTCGGCGTCGGGGGCGGGCTCCGGCGGCGGGACGATCGGCTCCCAGCCGCAGGCGGTAAGCCCCAAGATCGAGAACGTCAACAGCAGGAGCAGCAGCCCTCCCGTCCGCCTCCGTCCCCTCAGAGCGCGCATCTTCCGGGCTAAGACGTCTCTCACGCGGTATCCCTCCTGATGCTTGGGCTGAAACGGCTTCGGATTCGTGCTCACAAGCGTCCGATTGGGTTCGGCCCCATGATAGGCCGTCTGCGCGGAGGGATCGCGGGGCCATGGCTCCCCCGACCGCGAACTTTACTCGCCCGGGGGAGGACCTCCGTCACCTTTGAGGGACCCACCTGGGCCGAGGGCGGGTGAGGGGTTGACGGGCTGACGGGCTCGCGGGCAAGGGACCCGGCAAGCTGCGAGCGGCGGGATCGGGACCAAGGACGAAGCGAATCGCAGAGCCATCAGATCGAGGCGTTTTAGGAGGGTGGGTGGTGGGCCGGGAGGGACTCGAACCCCCAACCTGACGGTTAAGAGCCGCCTGCTCTGCCAATTGAGCTACCGACCCGAGGTGCTTTTATCTTACTGAAAGGGTGCAAAGCCGTCAAGGCAGCGCGGGCGCTTGACATCGCGTCCGCATTTTGCCATCGTGATAGCGGTCGCCCGATCGCAAGCGAAACGGGACCCAACAAAGGAGGGACGGGCGAAGATGCGCGCGATCGTGGGCTTGCTCGGGGTCTTGATGGCGGCCCTGCTGCTGCCCCCTTCGCCGGCCTGGGCCACGAGCTACGTTCCCATGCGGGACGGGGACCTGGTCGAGGCCGCCCCCATCGTCGTCGTGGGGCGGGTGACGGACGTCCGGAGCTCGTCCGCGGCGGGCCGGCCCTACACGGACTACCTCATCGAGGCCGAAACCCTGCTTAAGGGCTCGATCGCCGAGAGCCCCTTCGTCGTGCGGGTTTTGGGGGGCAAGGGGCCGAACGGGCTCTCCCTCAAGGTCTGGGGGGCTCCCCGGTTCCTCCCCCGGCAGCGGGTGCTCCTCTTCCTGCGCCCTCACCCCGACGGGACGTTGAGGGTCGAACAGTTCTTCCTAGGGGCCTTCTACGAGATCACCCTCGACGGGCGAAGGATCGCGTTCCGTAACTTGGGAGATGCCCACGCCGTCCCCCCACCCGGCCGGGAGGCGAGCCCCGAGCCGGAGGCGCTCGCCCGCGACTTCGAGAGGTTCGTCCGCTGGCTCAAAGACCGCCTGGCGGGGGTCGACCGCGACCCGGATTACTTCGTCTACCTCCCCGAGAGCGTCCTGCGGGGCATCCGGGCCCAGTACACCCTCTTCGAGATCCAGGGGCTCAACGCCCGCTGGTTCGAGTTCGACTCCGGCCAGAGCGTCGGCTGGTACGCCCACGAGAGCGGCCAGCCCGGCCTCCCCGGCGGGGGCTTCACCGAGTTTCAGAACGCGCTGGCCGCCTGGAACGATGAGCCCGCCACGCCGATTTCCTACGCCTACCAGGGGACGACCGCGGCGACGGGGGGCCTCGCCACCCCCGACGGGGTCAACGCGATCCTCTTTGACGACCCGAACGGCGAGATCGACGGCAGCTTCAACTGCAACACCGGGGGCGTGCTGGCCGTGGGAGGCTTCTGGTACGCCGGCCAAAGCACCTTTCAGGGCCAGGACTACTGGGTCATCACAGAGGGCGACATCGTCACACAAGACGGCCTCGACTGCTTCTTCCA
>JALUUA010000108.1 GCA_027021605.1 Candidatus Bipolaricaulota bacterium
CTCGCGATCGAAGTCGGCATAAACACCGGGGCAGATCGTCTCGGTTCGAGCGGCCTTCGCCCGCGGCCGAAACCCCAGATACAACAGATCCCTCTCCGCGTCATACTCAACCCGCATGCGCTCCTCCTCGGGGAAACGCTTTCCCATAACGGGCCTTCACCGTGAGAAGAACCATCTTTCCCTCGACGATTTTATAGTACACGGTTACCTCTTTCTCTTCATAAAACTGCCCCTCCCATGTGCGTCGATAGGGGAAGACGAATACCTTCCCCTCCGTCCCCGGTTTGGCATCGGCGGCGGGCCATCCCTCCTGCAAGGTTCTTTCCAACTCACGTAATGTCACGCCACGCTGCCGCATCCGAGCCCTCAGGTGAGGGTGGAGATCCGACCGTCTGAGTTTCACTCCCAGAGCAGTAAGCTTCGCTTCAGGCGCTGGAGCCCGATGCGGATGGCGCGCGCCCGGACCTGGGCGATCCCCTTGACCTCCATCAGCTCCTCCTCCGAGGCTTCCATGATCTGCTGCAGGGTCCCGAACCGCTCCACCAGCCGCTCGATCACGCTTAAGGGGATTCGAGGGATCTGACTCAGCACCCGATACCCCCGGGAGGGGATCGTCTGCTCCAGCACCTCCTCGGTGCCCTCGTACCCCAGCGCCTCCATGATCTTCTCCGTGGACAATAAATCTTCAGGGGACATCGCCTGGATGCGGGCGATGATCTCCTTGGGGTCCCGTTTGTCCGCCTGCATGTCCCGAATGATCAAGATGAGGTCGTCTAAGACGTCGAGCATGAGCCAGTCGAGCTGAAGCTCCATCAGCTCCCGCTCCTCGCCCAGCTCGATGAAGATGCGCTCGATCTCCTCCTGGATCGTAAGCATCTGGACTACGGTCTGGATGATGCTTGCGACGTGATAGGGGAGGACCCGGCCCTCGAACTCCAGGGCCGTCAGCTCCCGGGAGAGGTCGTCGAACGTGACCCGGTACTGCTCCAGGATGCGCAGCGCTTGGTTGGCCCGCGCCGTGAGCGTGATGATGTCCCTAAGGGTGTGCTTGTGAGGGCCGTAGTAAATGGTCACCCGCCCGCGGCTGGCCGAGATCGCGATCACGGGAACCTCCAGCTGCTTGGCCACCTTCTCGGCGGTCAGGTGTCGGGTCCCCGTCTCGCTCGAGGGGATCTCCGGGTCGGGGACCAGATACGCGTTCGCGTAGAGGATCGTCTGCAGGTTGGCATCCAAAACGATGGCCCGATCCATCTTGGAGAGCTCGATCACCCGCTGGGGGGTCATGCGGGTGTGGAGCTCAAAGCCGCTCTCGACGACCTCCTTGGCCTTCTCCTCGTCGGCGATGAGGATGAGCCCGCCGCGGCCCAGGTCGACGATGCCGTCGATCGCCTGCCGCAGGGGGGTTCCGGGCGCGGTGGCCTTGAGGATTTCCAACATGGCCTCCTCTTTCTCCTTGGCCCGCCCCCGCGTCGGCGTCCAGGTCGTCGGGTTGCCCTTCCCTCCGCTCCTCATCGTCCGCGTCCCCTCAGAAGAGTCCCAAGTGTTCCATCGCCTCGCTCAGCTCCTCGGCGGGGAGGATTTCCAAGCCGTCAGGGGCGTTCCCCGCGTTGCGGGCGGGGACCACGGCCCGCGCGTACCCCAACCGGGCCGCCTCCGTGAGCCGCTCCTTGAGCTTGCGCACCCGGCGCACCTCCCCGGAGAGCCCCAGCTCCCCCACCACCACGGTGTCCCCATCCAAGGCCCGATTCCTGTAGCTGGAGACCACCGCCGCAGCCACGCCCAGGTCCGTGGCCGTCTCCCGCAGCGAGAGCCCCCCCGCCACGTTCAGGTACACGTCATCCTGGGCGATGTGCAACCCGAGGTGCTTCTCGATGACGGCCAAAAGCAGTGCCACCCGGTTGGGATCGAGCCCCGTGGCCCGGCGCTGGGGCACCCCGGCCCGGGAGGCGGCCACCAGCGCTTGAATTTCTACTAAAATGGGCCGCGTCCCCTCCAAGCTGGGGACGACCACGGAGCCGGGCTTGGCCGTCCCCGTCCGCTCCGTGAAGAACTCCGAGGGGTTGCGAATCTCCTCGAGCCCCGCCTCCCCCATGCGGAAAACGCCGATCTCCTCCGTGGAGCCGTAGCGGTTCTTGACGGCCCGCAGGATGCGCACATCTCCCTCGCGCCCGCCCTCTAAATACAGGGCAACATCGACCAAGTGCTCGATGGCTTTGGGCCCGGCGAACTCCCCGCCCTTGGTGATGTGCCCGATGAGGAACGTCGGGATGCCCTGGGATTTGGCGAGTTGGGCCAAGCGATAGGCCACCTCGCCCACCTGCTGGGTCGTCCCCAGCCCCGGTCCGCCGTCCTTGAGGGCGTGGGGGTAGATCGTCTGGATGGAGTCGACGATGAGCGCGGAAGCCCTGGCCTCACGGGCCGCTTCCAGCACGGCCCGCAGCCGCTGCTCCCCCAGCACCCAGAGCCGCTCTTGGGCGGGGGCCGGCAGCCCTAAGCGCTCCGCCCGCAGCTTGATCTGCTCCGGGGCCTCCTCGCCCGAGACGTACAGGACGGGCCCCCGCTCCCGGGGCTGCGGGGACCGGGCCAACCGCCCCGCGACCTCCAACAAGAGGGTCGACTTCCCGATGCCGGGCTCGCCGCCCAAGAGCACCGTGGAGCCGGGGAGGACGCCGCCCCCCAGGATCCGGTCGAACTCCTCCAAGCCCGTAGGCCAGCGGGCCCTCCCGGAGAGGGGGATCTCCCGCAGGGGACGGGGCGTCGCTGCGGGCCCGGCTGCAGCCTCGGCCTCCGCATCCGGCTCTTCCTCGACGAGGGAAAGCGTCTCCCACTCGCCGCATCCGGGGCAGCGGCCCAG
>JALUUA010000109.1 GCA_027021605.1 Candidatus Bipolaricaulota bacterium
GGCCGAACTCCTCTAAGAGCCCCTCGGTGGCGCGGAAGACGCCGCCGTCCACGCCCACGTCCTCGCCGAGGACGACCACCCGGTCGTCCAAGCGCATCTCGGTCCGCAAGGCGTCGTTTACGGCTTGGACCAGCGTAAGCTGTGCCATCGTCCGTCCCCACTCGCTTCTTTACCCCTTTGCGTTTACCCCTCGCGCTCCTTCTCCTGGAGGTACTCCCGCAGCTCCTGGAGCTGCTCTTGGAGGTGCCAGGGCATCTCGGCGAAGGTGTACTTGAAGATCTCCTCGACGTCCCGCTCGGGGAGGTTCTCGTACTGTTCCACGGCCTTGCCGATCTCGGCCTTGGCCTCCTCCCACAGCCGCTCCTCGTCTGCCTCGGACCAGATGCCCTTGGCCTCCAAGAACTTGCGCATTCGCAAGAGGGGATCGCGCCGCTTCCAGGCTTCGACCTCCTCGGGGGAGCGATAGCGGGTCCAGTCGTCCGCGGTGGTGTGGTGGCCGAAACGATACGTGATCGCCTCGATGAGCGTCGGCCCCCCGCCGTCGCGAGCTTTGTCCAAAGCCTCCTTGGTGACGCGGTAGACGGCCAGCACGTCGTTGCCGTCTACTTGTATGCCCTCGAAGCCGTAGGCGATCGCCTTCTGGGCGATGGTCTCGGAGCGGGTTTGGCGCTCGCGCGGGACGGAGATCGCGTATTGGTTGTTTTGGCAGAAGAAGACCGTGGGCGTCTGAAAGACCCCGGCGAAGTTCATCGCCTCGTGGAAGTCGCCCTCGGAGGTGCCCCCGTCGCCGAAGTAGGTGATCGTGGCGAGCTTCTCGCCGCGGATCTTGGCGGCCCAGGCCAGCCCCACGGCGTGGAGGGTCTGGGTGGCGATGGGGATCGAGACCGTGAAGTTGTTGACGCCCTCGGGGATGCGGTTTCCGTCCTCGATGCCGCCCCAGTAGGCCAGGATGTCGACCCAGGGCTGGCCGCGGATCGCCTGCACCAGGTGCTCCCGGTAGGAGGGGAACATCCAGTCTTGGGGCTCCAGGGCCCAGGCGCTCCCGGCTTGGGCGGCCTCCTGGCCCGAGAGGGGGGCGTAGGTCCCCAAGCGCCCCTGGCGCTGCAGCGCCAGCGCGCGCTCGTCGAAGACCCGCGCGGTGACCATCCAGCGGTAAAGCGCAACGAGCTCGTCGTCGGAGAGCCGGGGCATCGCCCCCTTGTCCACGAGGGTGCCGTCCTCGGTGAGCACCCGCACGATGGGCGGAAGCGTCCAGTGCAGCTCCGCCTCGGCCGCGCGCTCGACCTCGGACTCGATCGACTTTCTCCGCTTCCGACCCTGTGTTTGTCGCTTCTTAGCCTGCGCTTTCGTCTTGGCCATTGGCCTTTCGTCCTCCTTCTCCTTCTCCTTCTCACTCTTGCGCTTGCACGTTTGCTTCCACGTTCGGTTCCACTTTGCCGCGGATCAGGCTCTTGATGAAAAACTCCCCGGCGCGGTAGGAGCTGCGCACCAGGGGACCCGCCGCTACGTACCGAAAGCCCAGCTCCTCCCCCAAACGGCGGTAGCGCTCGAACTCCTCCGGCGGGAGGTACCGCACCACGGGGAGGTGCTTTCGGGTGGGGCGCAGGTACTGCCCCAGCGTCAGGAAGTCCACCCCCACGCTGCGGAGGTCCCGCATCGTTTGGAGGACCTCCTCCTCCGTCTCCCCCAGCCCCAACATCAAGGACGACTTCGTGTAGCGCGTGGGGTCCAGCTCCTTGATCGTCTCCAAGACCCGTAAGGACTGCTCGTACCGCGCCCGGCGGTCCCGCACCTTGGGGGTGAGGCGCTCGACGGTCTCGACGTTGTGCCCGATCACATCGGGCTTGGCCTCCACGACCTTCCGGAGGGCCTCGCGATCCCCCCGGAAGTCGGGGATCAGCAGCTCGATCAGCATGTGGGGGACCTTCTGCTTAACCGTGCGGACGGTTTGGGCGAAATGGGAGGCCCCGCCGTCGGGGAGGTCGTCGCGGGCGACGCTCGTTAACACGACGTAGTCCAGGTTCCACTCGCTTAAGACCCGAGCGACCTTCCAGGGCTCTAAGGGGTCGACCCACCCCTGGGGGTGGCCGGAGGTGACGGCGCAAAACCGACACCCCCGGGTGCAGACCCCGCCCAGGAGCATGATCGTGGCCGTTCCGCCGCCCCAGCACTCGTGAAGATTCGGGCAGCGGGCCTCCTCGCAGACGGTGTGGAGGCCGTGGGCGCGCAGATTCGCTTTAACCCGCCGATAACGCTCCCCGCCGGGGGGACGGATCTTGAGCCAGTCCGGCTTCTTCAGCGCCGTGCCTTCGGTGGGCATCGTCGGGTCCTCGGAGCCCCTCCTCTTGGTTGAGAGCGGAACGACAACGACCGCCCGGAACGCAGGCGATTATAGTCCCCCCGGAGGCAAGAGGCAACTTACCCCAAGGGCTTTTTCGTCCCCTCCCACTTGACGGAGGCCCCGACGGGGGCCTATGCTCTCGGGGGATGGAACGGCCAACGGCGCACAGCCCGGAGCGCTGCCGCTACTGCTTGAACGAGGCGTGCCTGTTCGTGGACGTAAGCCGCGAGGACCTCGCCTTTGAGCCCGAACGGTTCACCCAGACGATCGAGTACGAGAAGGGCCAGACCCTCTTCCAGGAGGGGGCTCCCGTCTACGGGTACTACATCCTCTGCGAGGGGGCCGTAAAGCTGAGCCGCCACTTGGCGGGGGGCAAGAAGCTCATCGTGGCGGTGCTCGGGCCCGGGGACATCCTGGGGCTGGAAGCCTCCCACCGCGGGCGGTTCGCCCTGGAGGCGGAAGCCCTGGAGCACACGCGCGTAGGCTTCATTGACAAGCGGGAGTTCACCCGGCTCCTGGAGCGCCACCCCCGGTTCGCGGCGGCCCTGGTGGAGAAGCTCTCCGAGGAGGTGAGCAAGCTCCAGGAGCACCTCTGGGCGACCCTGCGCCGCGGGGCCCGGGGGCGGATCGCTTATCTCCTGCTGGAGCTCTCCCGAACCCACGGGCGCAACCACCCCGAGGGCGTTTTGATTGACGTGGTGCTTACCCGGGAGGAGCTGGCGGAGATGGCCGGGGTGGCCCGCGAGACGGCCAGCTTGATCCTAAGCGAATTTCAATCGAAGGGCTGGATCGCCTCCCAGGGGCGCAAGATCCTGGTGCGCGACCGGGCGGCGCTCGAGAGCCTCCTCTAACCTCTAACGCCTAACCCCTCCCCTCCCCAAAGCCCCAAAGTGAGAAACCCAACACCTTTCCGTGAGGGTTCTCACCGACAGTAGGGGTTTTCCCGCATAGAATGGGCCTGGGAACGGTGATCGCTAAGGGTGATCTCTTCACGGGAGGGCGAGAGCGATGATCCCACCCCAGACCGAGACCTCGGGGGTCGGCGCCAAACGTCGGCTCCTCGGAGGTGCCGTCAAGGTCCCCCGCGGCCGCGTCTACGTCATCCCCGAGCGCTGCAAGGAGTGCGGCTTCTGCTGGACCTTCTGCCCCAAGGACGTCCTCGAAAAATCCCCCCAGATCAACTTCAAGGGCTATCACTACCCCAGGGTGCGGGAGGACAAGGTGGGCGAGTGCGTCGACTGCAAGACCTGCATGCTCGTCTGCCCCGAGTTCGCCATCTTCACCGAGGAAGTCCCAGAGCCCGAAGGGCAAGGGGAGGAGGTCGAGGCCGCATGAGAAAGCTCCTGGCCCCGGAGGGCGTCGACCGCGAGGCGGTGCTGGCGGGCGAGCACTTCATGACCGGCGACGACGCCTGCGCCGAGGGGGCGATCGCAGCCGGGTGTAGATTTTACGCGGGCTACCCCATCACGCCCTCCTCGGAGATCGCCGAGAGAATGGCCAAAAGACTCCCCCAAGTCGGCGGCGTCTACATCCAGATGGAGGACGAGCTGGCCTCGATGGCCGCGATCATCGGAGCCTCCTGCGCGGGGGCCAAGGCGATGACGGCCACCTCCGGCCCGGGCTTCTCGTTGATGCAGGAGAACATCGGGCTGGCGTTCATGATGGAGGCCCCCTGCGTGGTCGTGGACGTGCAAAGAGGCGGGCCCTCCACGGGGCTCCCGACGCTGCTGGGCCAGAGCGACATGATGCAGGCCCGCTTCGGCTCCCACGGGGATTACGCCGTGATCGCCTACGCGCCCGCCTCGCCCCAGGAGATGTTCGACCTCACCGTGAAGGCGTTCAACATGGCCGAGCGCTTCCGCACGCCCGTCTTGGTGATGGCCGACGAGCTGGTGGGCCACATGTCCGAGCGCGTGGTGATCGACCCGGACAAGATCGAGATCGAGCGCCGACCCCGGCCGGAGGCGAAGCCCGCGGAGGGCGCGCGGATTCTCCCCTTCGGGGCCAACGGCCGGGGGGAGAACGGGGTCCCGCCCATGCCGCTGGCGGGCGAGGGCTATCGCGTCCACTTTACGGGCCTCACCCACGACGAGCGGGGCTACCCGCAGATCGACCCCGAGACCCAGGAGCGCATGATCCGGCGCAAGATCCGGAAGATCTGGGATCACCGCGACGAGATCGTCGAGTATGAGGAGGTCGAGCTGGACGACGCCCCGATCGTGCTCGTCGCGTATGGGTCGACGGCCCGCGCGGCCCTGCGGGCCCTGCGCCTGGCGCGTGAGAGGGGGCTTAGAGTGGGGATGCTCCGCTTGATCACTGCCTGGCCCTTCCCCGGCCGCAAGGTGGAGGAGCTGAAGGATCGGGAGCTGATCGTCCCCGAGGTGAACGCCGGCCAGATGGCCCGCGAGGTGGAGCGCTGGGCCCGCAAGCCCGTCCACAGGGTCAATCGCCTGGGCGGCGCCCCCATCGCCCCGGAGGAGATCCTCCAGAAGATCGAGGAGGTAGCGTAAGATGGCCGTCTCCGTTCGGCAAGTGGAAGACGAAGCCCTGCACGTGATCAAGACGGACCGCCATCCCGAAGACGAGATCCTGCGGAAGGACCGCCTGCCCCACATCTGGTGCCCCGGCTGCGGCATCGGCGTGGCCGTGACGGCCTACATCGAGGCGCTCAAGCGCTCTGACATCCCTCGGGAGCAGCACGTGGTCGTCTCGGGGATCGGCTGCACGGGCCGGGTGGCCGGGTACGTGAACCTCGACTCCTACCACACCACCCACGGGCGGGCCATCCCCTTCGCCACGGGGCTGGCGATCGCCAACCCCGAGCTGGAGGTGACCGTCTTCAGCGGCGACGGGGACTTGTTCGCCATCGGGGGGAACCACATCATCCACGCCGCCCGGCGCAACGTGGACCTCAACGTGATCTGCGTCAACAACTTCAACTACGGGATGACGGGCGGCCAGTTCGGCCCCACCACCCCCGAGGAGGCGAAGACCACCACCACGCCCTACGGCAACGTGGAGGACGGCTTCAACTTGCCCTATCTGGCCGCGGCCTCGGGGGCCGTGTACGTGGCCCGCTGGACGTCGCTCCACTTCCGCCCGCTGCGCGATGCCATCTTGAGGGCGTTCCAGAAGAGGGGCTTGACGTTCATCGAGGTCGTCTCGCCCTGTCCCACGAGCTTTGGGCGGCCCAACGAGCTGGGCGAGGGGCTCGACGAGATGGAGTGGTATCGCCTGAGCTGCGTCATCGACCACGACGCGGATCTGAGGGAGATTGGGCTCTCCATGCGCAAGGACTCCCACATCGTGGTGGGCAACTTCGTGGACGTCGAGCGCCCCGAGTTCCTCGAGCGCTACGAGCGGGTGATCCAAAGGGCGCAGGGCCAGCGGAGCGCAGCCCAGGAGGTGGGGCCGGAGTCGAAGCGCGATCAGGCCCAAGCGCAAGGAGGAGCGGCATGAGACAAGAGATCCGCCTCGGCGGCTTCGGAGGGCAGGGCATCATGCTTGCAGGGTTCATTTTGGGCCGGGCGGCCATCCTGGCGGGCAAGCACGCCACCATGACCCAGTCCTACGGCCCCGAGATCCGGGGGGCGCGGGTGGCCGCCGACGTCGTCCTCGACGATCACCCGATCGACTACCCCAAAGTGATCCGGCCCGACATCGCCGTCATGCTCTTCCAGGAGGCGTACGACTACTACTGCCGGGACGTGGCGAGGGTGCTCGTCTACGACGAGGACCTCGTTCGGCTGGACAAAAAGCACCTAGAACAAGAAGGGCTGCAGATCTACCCCATCCGGGCCCACCGCATCGCCGAGGAGCTGGGCAAGCGGGTGGTGACGAACATCGTCTCGCTCGGGGCGCTGGCCGTCCTCACGAACGTCCTGCCCGTGGAGGCCATCGAGGAGGCGGTGCTGCGCTCCGTGCCCCCGAAGGCCCTCGAGCTCAACAGGGAAGCGTTTCAGCGCGGCCTAGAGCACGGCCGTACGCTGGTGGAGGCGAGAGTAGCATGAGCGACCCAAAGCCTAAGCGCGAACCCGAGCACGAACAGCACCTAAGCGGCAACGGAAGCCGAAACGGCCGGGAGGAGCTTCGCATCGGGGTGTATGTGTGCCACTGCGGCTCGAACATCGCCGGGGTCATCGACGTCAAGGCCGTGACGGACTTCGCCAGGGAGCTGGACGACGTCGTGGTGGCCAAGGAGCTGATGTATGCCTGCACGGACTCCACCCAGCGGGAGATCACCCAGGACATCCAAGAGCGCAAGCTGAACCGGGTGGTGGTGGCGGCCTGCTCGCCCAAGATGCACGAGCCGACCTTCCGCGGGGCCGTCGAGCGGGCGGGGCTCAACAAATATCTCATGGAAATGGCCAACATCCGCGAGCACGCCTCCTGGGTGCACAAGAACGGCAAGGACGCCACCGAGAAGGCCAAAGACCTGGTGCGGATGGCGGTGGCCCGCGCCCGGCTGCTCCAGCCCCTCGAGGAGGGCGAGGTCCCCATCGGGGACACGGCCCTGATCGTGGGCGGCGGCATCGCCGGGATCCAAGCCGCCCTCGACCTCGCCGACTCGGGCTACAAAGTGATTTTGGTCGAGAAGGAGCCCACGATCGGGGGCCGGATGGCCCAGCTCGACAAGACCTTCCCCACCCTCGACTGCTCGACGTGCATCTTGGCCCCCAAGATGGCCGAGGTGGGCCGCCACCCGAACATCACGCTGTATACCAACAGCGAAGTCGTGGGCGTCGAGGGGTACGTGGGGAACTTTAACGTAAAGATCAAGCAAAGGGCGCGGTTCGTGCTGCCGGAGTGCACCGGCTGCGACGACTGCGTCCCCGTCTGCCCCGTGACCGTCTTCGACGAGTTCAACCAACAACTCTCCCTGAGAAAGGCGATCTACAAGCCGTTCCCGCAGGCCGTCCCCGCCGAGTACGTGGTGGACATCGAGAACTGCCTGAACGAGCCGCCCAACGTGATCGTCTGCGAGCGGTGCGTCGAAGCCTGCGGCCCCAAGGTCATCGACTTCCAGCAGGTCCGGGAGAGGGAGTTCGAGGTCCACGCGGACACCGTCATCCTCGCCACCGGAGCCAATCCCTTTGACCCCTCGCGGGTGGAGCGCTACGGGTACGCGGACTACGACAACGTGCTGAGCACGATCGACATGGAGCGGCTCTTCAGCTCCACGGGGCCCACCGGCGGAAAAGTCGTCCGCCCGAGCGACCGCAAGCCCCCCAAGCGCGTGGCCTTCATCCAGTGCATCGGCTCGCGGACGCTCAACCCCGAGGTGCCCGAGTTCCCCTACTGCAGCGGAATCTGCTGCATGGTCACCATCAAGCAGGCCCTGCTTTTCAAGGAAAAGCTCCCCGACGCGGACATCACCGTCTACTACATCGACATCCGCGCCCGGGGGAAGGGCTTCGAGGAGATGTACCGAAGGGCTCGCGAACAGGGGGTTAAGTTCGTGCGCGGCATCCCCGGGCAAATCATGGAAAACCCCGATAAAACGCTCACCCTCATCGGGGAGAACATTCTCTTAGACGAGATGTACGAGGAGCGCTACGACCTCGTGGTGCTCTCCGTGGGGCTGGAGGCCCGACCGGAGAGCAAGCGGGTCCAGCAGCTCTTCAGCGTCCCCATCGACTCGACGGGCTTCTGCATGGAGAAGCACCCCAAGCTCGAGCCCGTGGACACGCCGCTTACGGGGATCTTCCTGGCGGGCGCGGCGGAGAGCCCCAAGGACATCCGCGAAAGCTCCATCCAGGGGAAGGCCGCGGCCTCGCGGGCGGCCCGGCTCATGAAGGAAGGGCGCATCCGGGTCGAGGCGATCCAGGCCGTCGTGGAGGCGGAGCTGTGTACGGGCTGCCAGCTCTGCGTCAAGACGTGCCCCTTCGGGGCTCCGTCGGTGGTGGATCGCAAGGCGTCGATCAACCCGGCGGCGTGCCAGGGCTGCGGGACCTGCGCCGCGGAGTGCCCCGCCGACGCCATCTTGATGCAGCACTTCGAGGACGCCCAGATCCTGGCGCAGATCGACGCGGCGCTGGCCGAGCACCCCGAGCGCAAGATCTTGACCTTCTGCTGCAACTGGTGCTCCTACAACGCGGCCGACCTGGCGGGGACGATGCGCCTGGAGTACCCGGCGTCGGTGCGGATCATCCGCACGATGTGCTCCGGGCGGGTCGACGAGGCGTTCGTGATGCACGCCTTCAAGCGGGGCGCGGGGATCGTGTTCATCACGGGCTGCCACGAGGGCGACTGCCACTACATCCGCGGGAACCTCAAGGCCAAGGACCGGGTGCGCCGCTGGCGGATGAAGCTGGAGCGCAAGGGGATCAACCCGGAGCGGCTGCAGCTCGGTTGGTTCAGCGCCGGGGAGGGCGCGGAGTTCGTCGCCCGGCTGCGCGAGCTGGACGCCCTGCTCCACCGACTCTCCGAAGACGAGGTGAAGAAGGCCGTCGAGGTGCTCAGCTGAGCTGAGCTGAGCTAAGACGAGGTGAACACGATGAGCGAGATGGACCTGCTGGACGTCGAACAGATCGACAAGGTCGTGGCGGAGCGGCTCCGGCGGCTGAACTACTGCTACCAGTGCGCGCAGTGCAGCGGGGTCTGCCCGATGAGCACCCTCTCGGACTTCCGGCCCCGGAAATTTATGATTCAGGCGCAGCTCGACCCCGAGGGCGCGATGAACTCCGAGCTGCTATGGCAATGCTCCACCTGCTACGCCTGCGTGTTCGTCTGCCCCCAGGACGTAAAGCCCCCGGAGGTTATCACGTCCTTGAGGAGCAAGCTCGTGGAGACGGGGAAGCTCCCCCAAGAGGTCTCGGACGCGCTCACGTTCACCTACAAGCGCGGGAACCCCTGGGGGATGGCGCAGGCCGACCGGGCCGCGTGGGCCGAAGGGCTTTCGCTCAAAACGTATGAGCCCGGCACGGAGTGGCTCTGGTACGTGGGCTGTGCCCCCTCGTACGATCCGCGAAACCAGAACGTCGCCAAGGCTCTCGCGCAGATCTTCCAAAAGGCGGGCGTCGACGTGGGATTTTTGGGGACGGAGGAGCGCTGCTGCGGGGATTCCGCCCGCAGGCTGGGGGAGGAGGGGCTCTTTCAGCTCCTGGCCGCGGAGAACTCCATGGCCTTCGACGAGCTGGAGGTGCAGAAAATCGTCGTGACCTCGCCCCACAGCTTCCACGTGATGAAGAACGAGTACCTCAAGCCCGCCACAACAAACGGCAAGGGGCGGGACGTCCTCCACTACTCGCAGCTGCTGGCCCGGCTCATCGAGGAGAAGAAGCTGAAACTCAAGGCCCCGGACGGCGAGGGGGAGCTTCGGGTCACGTACCACGACCCCTGCTACCTGGGGCGGCGAAACGGCGTCTTCGACGAGCCGCGGTTCGTGATCGACTCGCTCCCGGGGGTGGAGCTCGTGGAGATGCCCCGCCATCGGGAGAGGAGCTTCTGCTGCGGCGGGGGCGGCGGGCGGATGTGGATCGAGGTCAAAGGCGAGCGGGAGCGCCCCGGGGTGGTGCGCGTCCGGGAAGCGCTCGAGACCGGCGCGCAGGCGATTGTCACGACCTGCCCGTTCTGCACGATCCACTTCGACGAGGCGATCAAGACCCTGAACGCGGAGGATCGGATTCGGGTCGTGGACCTGGCGGAGCTGGTGGGCGAGCGCTTGGTGTAGCCGAGGGCCGCGCTCGGGCGCGGCGGGGGAGGGAGGTCGACGATGAAGCCGACGGAGGAGCGGGTCGTGGAGCTTCTGCGGTCGGCCTCCGAGGAGCTGCACACGGAGAGGATCGCTGAATCTCTGGGGGTCACCCGCCACACCGCGGCCAAATACCTGGAGATCCTGCGCGCCAAGGGCGTAGTGCGGTGCCGCAAGTTGGGAAACGCCAAGCTCTGGTGTCTTTCCGGGGACACTCCCGGCTTGAGCTCCCCGGAATCCGCGGGGGGAGAGGCCCGTACGCCGGAGCCCTCGCGAAAAAAGGGGCCGCGCGCGTTCGCCGAGATCCATCCGCCCCTAAACGACCGCGAGGCCGTCTTGGAAGCTTCAAGGTGCCTGGAGTGCGGGGGGCCCTTCGAGCCCGCCCCCTGCATCGAAGCCTGTCCCACCCGCATCGACATCCCCCGCTTCATCCGGGAGATCTTCCAGGGGCGCCCCCTGGACGCCGCGCGGACGATCTTTGCGGCGAACGTCCTGGGCGGGACGTGCGCCCGCGTCTGCCCCGTGGAGGAGCTCTGCGAGGGGGCCTGCGTCCTCAGCAAGGAGGGCCGCCGCGCCGTCGAGATCGGCCGATTGCAGCGCTACGCCACCGATCGGGCGTTCAAGGCCGGGGAGCACCGGCGCATCTTGGCCCGCACCCACGGCCCACCACGAGGACGGGCCTCGCAGCCCAAGGCGAAGGTGGCCGTCATCGGGGCCGGACCCGCGGGGTTGAGCTGCGCCGCCGAACTCGTCAAGCTGGGCTATTCCGTCACGGTCTTCGAGCAGCGCGAGCGCCCCGGTGGCTTAATCACCTACGCGATTGCGCCCTACAAGCAGCAATACGAGCCCCTGCCCAAGGAGGTCGAAGCCCTCGAGAAGCTGGGCGTGGAGCTGCGGTTCCGCACCGCCGTGGGGCGCGATCTCTCCCTAGAGGAGATCGAGCGCGAATACGATGCGGTGTTCTTGGGCGTCGGGCTGGGGGAGGACACCCAAGCGGGCCTCCCCGGTGAGGACCTGCTGGGGGTTTGGGAGTCCCTGGTCTTCATCGAGAAGCTCAAGGAGGGCCGCTTCGAGGAGCTGGGGGTGGAGGGGAAGCGCGTGGCCGTGATCGGCGGCGGCAACACGGCGGTCGACGTGGCCCGCGAGGCGCTGCGCTTGGGAGCCCGCGACGTCGTGATCGTCTACCGCCGGACCCGGGAGCAGATGCCCGCCTACGCCCACGAGGTCGAGGCCGCCGAGCGCGAGGGGGTTCAATTCATGTTCTTAACGATGCCGCTGCGCTTTCGGGGGGAGCGGGGCCGGGTCGTGGGGATCGAGTGCCTCAAGATGAAGCTGGGGTCTCCCGATGCTTCGGGACGCCCGCGACCCGTCCCCCTCCCAGGCACGGAGTTCGTGATCGACGCGGATGTAGTCGTGCAGGCGATCGGCCAGCGCCCACGAACCGACTTCTTCGAGCGCTTGGGGATTGAGATCGAGGGAGGGCGCGTGAAGGTCGACGAGCGATTCCGTACGAGCCATCCCAAGTACTTCGCGGGCGGGGACTGCGTCAACGGCGGCGGGACGGTCGTGGAGGCTGTTCAGCAGGGGAAGCTGGCCGCCTGGGGTATCCACCGGGCCCTCGCCGAACGGCGGGGCCGGGGCCTGAGCCCCGAAGAGGAGGAGGCCCTCCGCGCCGTAAAATTCCCGGTTCGCTCGGACTCCCCCCATGTCTCGGTAAGAACCCGGAGCGAGAACGGGGTCCTCAAGCACTTCCAGGGGGACTTCTACGTGGCCACCCAGAGGGCCTACTGCAAGGGCTGCGAGCTGTGCGTCCAGAGCTGTCCCAAGGGCGTCCTGGCCCTGGACGAGAGGGGGAAGATCGTCGTCAAGGCCGTTTCGGAGTGCGTCTTCTGCGGCATCTGTGAAGCCCGTTGCCCCGATTTCGCCATCTGGATCGTCAAGGAGTCCGCCCTCGACCGCGACCGGGAGGCCCAAGCGGCGGCGATGCGCTCCGCATAGCAATTTCGTGGAGCCAGGGGCAAGGATAAGGGTAGGGATGAGGTGATCCGCGCCGTGACCGCAAGCCCAACGAAGGCAAATGCAAAGACAGAGACGAAGCTCAAGGGGCGGGCGCAGCGCCTGGTGCAGGGGAACGAGGCCTGCGCCCACGGCGCCCTGTACGCGGGGTGTCACTTCTTCGCGGGCTATCCCATTACGCCCTCCACCGAGATCCTGGAGCTGATGGCCCGGGAGATGCCGCGGCGCGGCGGGGTCGTCCTCCAGATGGAGGACGAGCTCGCGTCCATCTCCGCCGTGATCGGGGCCTCGTGGGCCGGGGCCAAGGCGATGACGGCCACCTCCGGTCCCGGCTTCTCGCTCATGCAGGAAGGCATTGGCTACGCGGCCATCACGGAGACCCCCTGCGTGATCGTCGACAGCCAGCGCTGGGGGCCCTCCACGGGGCTTCCCACCAAGACCTCCCAGGGGGACGTGATGCAGGCGATCTGGGGTACCCACGGCGACCACCCCGTGATCGTCTTGACGGCCTCCACGGTGCGGGAGGTCTTTGAGATGACCGTGACCGCCTTCAACTTCTCTGAAAGGTATCGGGT
>JALUUA010000110.1 GCA_027021605.1 Candidatus Bipolaricaulota bacterium
GGAGTCCTTGAGCCGGACGCCGCCCTGCGGGTGGCCCGAGACTTGAGAGCTGATCAAGACGGCCCGGGAGCGCTCCGAGGCGTCCACGCCCACGCCCTGGTTGTTCTGAATTTGGCTTCCCTCGACGGCGGCTTGGGAACTCTTGAGCACGATCCCGTTGTCCCCGTTCTGGGCAACTGTAGAGTTGACGAGCGTGGCCTTGCCCAGCTCCGCCCGGACGCCCGCGCCCTGGTTCCCTGTGACTTGGGAATCGCGCAGCTCCCCGGAGCTGTTGAGGAGATTTACGCCGTCGCTCCCGTTGCCCGAAACCGTCGAACCCGTCAGGGCGCTCACGGAGCTGCGGGCCAGGAGGCCCTCCTTGTCGTTGTTCTGGAGTTGGCTTCGGCTCATCTCCAGCGCGGAGTTGTTGAGCCGGATGCCCGGCTCGGGGTGGCCCGAGACGGTGCTCCCCAGCATCTCGATGGTGGAACTCACAGCATCCACGCCCACCTCGCCGTTGTCCGTGATCTGGGTGTTCGCCACGTCCGCGGTGGAGTTGAGAAGGTCCAGCCCGTCCTTGCCGTTCGCCCGCACGAAGCCGTCGAAGAGCCTTAGGGTGGAGACCTCGGAGCTGATCCCGTGGCTTTGGTTTTGCTCCACGGTGCTCGTCCCGATCTCGGCGGAGCTGTTCTCGAGACGCACGCCCTCCTCGGGGTGCCCGGCCACGGTGCTGTCGATCATCGTGAGCCCCGAGTTGTCGAAGGCGTGCACGCCCTTGGCCCCGTTACTGAGAATTTGGCTCCCGAAGACGTCCGCGGTGCTATTCTTGAGCTCCACGCCCGTGCGCCCGTTCGTTTGGACGAGCATCGCGGTGAGGGCCACCTTGGAGCTTACGGCCCCCACGCCGCGGCCCTGGTTGTTCTGAATCGTGCTATCACTGAGATCCGCGGAGCTGTTGCTCAGGAAGACTCCGTCGTCCGGGTGGTCGGCGATCAAGCTGCGGTCGCCCACGATCACCACCGACGTCTCGGCGTTGACGCCCTTTCCGCCGTTGGCGACGATCTGGGTGGACGAGATGTCCGTGGAGGCGTTCGTGAGGTTGACGCCGTCCTTGCCGTTGCGGGAGATCTCGCTGCTGACGATCACGGAGCGGGCCTGGCGGATCTCCACCACGCCGTAGCCTTGGTTGTCCACCACTTGGGTGGTGCTCATATCGAGCAGCGAGTTCTCCAGCGCGATGCCGTTGTCGGGGTGCAGGTTAATCAAGCTGTCCGTGATGGCCGCGGTGGAGTCGATGGCCTCCATCCCGTCGTCGCCGTTGCCCGTGATCTCCGTTCCGGAGATGTCGGCCACGCTCGTGTGGAGGAAGACCCCGTCCTGGCCGTTCTCCGTGACGAAGCTGTCCAGCACGGCGAGCTGAGAGTTGTTCTCGGCGTTCACCCCGTGGCCCCGGTTCTGGGTGATGGTGCTCGCGTCCACGGTGCCCGTGGAGTCGTCGAGGTGCATCCCGTCTTGGGGGTGGCCCTGAATGAGGCTTTGGGCCTGCACCGTGACGTTGGACTGCTGCAGGGCGTTTACGCCGATGCCGTTGTTGTTGAGGATGCGGGAGCCCGTGATCTCCGCGGTGGAGGCCACGAGCTGCACCCCGTGGCTCCCGTTCTGGGAGATCTCGGAGTCCGTGACGGTGAGCTTGGAGTCGGCCTCGGCCTGGACCCCGCGGCCCTCGTTCTGGGTGATCGTGCTCCCCAGGACGCTACCCGTGGCGTCGTTGAGGAAGAGGCCGTCTTGGGGGTGGCCCCGGATGAGGCTCCCGTCCCGAATGGTGACGGCGGCCCCCTGGGTGGCGTGGACGCCGTCGCCCGTGTTGTCGAGAATTTGGGAGCTTATGAGGGTGGCCGTCGAGGCGACGACGTTCACCCCGTGATTCCCGTTCTCCGTGATCTGGGAGCTTTCGACTTTAAGCTCCGAGGAGGCTTCCGCGTGGATCCCGAAGCTCCCGTTCTGGGTGACGGTGCTCCCCGCCAGGGAAGCCGTCGAGCTTGTGAGGAAGACGCCCTCCTTCCCGTTGGAGGAGATCGTGCTCCCCGTGACGGTGAGTTCTGATGAGGCTTCCGCGTATAGGCCGCGGCTTTCGTTCTGGGTGATCGTGCTTTGGTCTACCGCGCCCACGGAAGCGCTGAGGGAGACGCCGTCCTGGGGGTGCTCCGAGACGGTGGTGCCCTCGGCGATGGTGACCTGGGAGTTCTCCAGGGCGTTGACGCCGATCCCGCCGTTTTGCGTGACGGTGCTCCGGCGGATCTCGGCGGTGGAGTTAATGAGATGCACACCGTCCTTCCCGTTTTCGGCGATGGTGCTGTCCGTGACCACCAGTTGGGAGGCGGCTTGGGCGAGCGCCCCCATCCCCACGTTGCGGGCGACCGAGCTCTTGTCCACGGTGCCCGTGGAGGCGTTCAGGAGGACCCCCTCTTGGCCGTTCTCCTCCACGGCGCTGCTTACCACGGAAAGCTGGCCGCTCTCCACGTAGACGCCGAAGCCCGCGTTCTGGGTGATCTCGCTTCCGGCGCTCACGGCGGCCGAGGCCCCGTTGATCACGTGGAGCCCGTTCCCCTCGTTCCCGGAGACGGCGCTCCCCGCCAGGGTGGCCGCCGAGCCGTCTACGAGCACGCCGTGGGTGGGGTGGTTCGCGATTTGGCTGTTGTTGATCTGGGCCTCGGAGCCCGCGCGCAGCGCGAGGCCCTCGGCCCCGTTGGCCGTGATCGTGGCCCCCTCCAGTCGCACGGTTCCCGACTCGGCGCGGATGCCCTGCTCGGCGTTGGCCGTGATCGTGCTCCCGTCGACGGTGAGGGTTCCCCCGGCGACGAGGGCTCCGACCGTTCCGTTCGACTTTAAGGTGCTTCCCGCGGTCGCGCTCGCGGAGGAGCCGGGGTCCACTTGCAAGCCCGCCCCTGGGTTGTTCTCCACGGTCGCGCCGGAGAGGGTAACCTGGGCGCCGCCGGTGGCGAGCACCCCGATGGAGTGGCCGGATATGGTCCCACCCGCGATCGTCACGTTCGCGCCCTGGGCCACGACGCCGCGGCCCTGATTTTGAGTGATCGTACTCTCGGTTAATTGAGCGGTCCCGCCCTGGAGGACGACCCCGTCGGCGCCGTTGGCCGTCACGGTTGCGCCCTCCAAGACGACGGTGGAGTTGGAGTCGGCCGTGATTCCGGGGCCGCCGTTATCGCGGATCTCGCCGCCCTGGACGGTGACCTCGGAGCCCTCGATCCGCAGGCCGGGGCCGGTGAACCCCTCAATGCGGAGCTCCTCGAGAACGATCTCCGCATTGGTGCCCTGAAAGAGGATGGCCGACTCCCCCTTGTCCGCGTCCTCGTTCCGGGTAAGCGTAAAGCCCTTGATCCGGACGTTTCGGCTGTTGACCAGCGTGATCGGGTACGGGGCGTCGCCCGATTGGCGACCGGGCATCCAGATGACCTCCCCTTGGGCCTCCAGGGTGATGCGGGTCTTGGCCTCAATGCGGACGGACTCCTGATAGGTCCTCGGCATGAGGATGATGCGGTCGCCGGGCCGGGCGAGGTTGACAGCGGTCTGAATGTTCGGGCAATTGGTGGGAACGCGCTTCGGGTTGGCGTCCGCGCAACGGGCCCGGCCGGGAATGGGCGGCTGAGCCGCGCCCTCCGCGGGCAGACTGCCGATCAGCAAACCGAAAAGAAACGCCCCGAGCCCGAGTCCGAGCCCGAATCCGAATCCGAGGTTCCCCCCGCGATGGGCCCACCTCCGACGCCGAGACTGGGAACTGGGAGGCTGTGTCATGGTACGACCCCTTTCCTTGGGTTTTCCTCGCTCACCCCTTGCGGGTGACCTCCGTGTGACCCCTGTAATGCGAATATCTCTCGTTGTGCAGTGTACCGCCCGGGGGGGAGCGAAGGCAACTTAGCGCCCGGGGGACCTCCCCCGGGGGAGGAGATAGAGGGCTGCCCCGATCCCCAGGGCGTCGATGAGCACGTCGCGGGGGCTGCCCTCCCGGCCCGGGACGAAGCTCTGATGGTATTCATCGAGCCCGGCGTACAGGAGGGCGAGCGCAGCCGCCGAGATCCCGCTGCGCTCCGGGGGGAGGCCGTGGGCGCGGAGCGCCCGGCGCAGCAACAGCGTGAGGACGGCGTACTCGATTATGTGGCCCAACTTCCTCAGCACGAGGTCGCCCGCCTTGGGCAGCCCGGACTCCAACGAGGGGATCGAGGAGAGGGCGAAGATGAGCCCCGCCCACGCGACCACGGGGAGCCAGTAGCGAACGAGCAACCCACCCCAACGACGCATCGCGGTCGGCATAATAGCACAGTCCCCGCGCACGGCGGAAGTTGACGCGGGATGGATGATCCCCTAAGCTCAAGGCGCGATGAGCTGCGGGGTCGTCGGGGTCCTTCCCCTTGCGAACGTCGAGACGCGCGAAGCGCTGGGGCTCATCCTCGAGCTTTTGGAAGGGTGCCGCAACCGCGGCGAGGACGGCACCGGCCTGCTGCTCTACGGCCAAGGGCTCTTCCCCCAGCTGTTCCACATCGAGAAGTGGTTCGGCTCCGCCTACGAGATCCCGCAAAGCCTCTATGAACTCAATCTGGAGCACCACCCCGAGGCCCTCCTGGGCCACACCCGCTACGCCACCCGCGGGGTGATCCAAGAGGAGAACATCCACCCCGTCTGGGCGGGCTTCTCGCCCTCCCAAGATCGAGATCGAGATCCCGCCCATCCCGGAGAGGTGCATCTCTTCTTGGTGATGAACGGCGAGGTCTCGTTCACGGAGCGCTGGGTCCGCCGCGCAGAACAGAGGGGCATCAATCTCCACGGCTCGACCACGGACACCGCCGGGTGCGCCGGGTACCTGCTTGCCCTTTATCTCGAGCATCGCGATCTGGGGGAGGCGCTTGTGGAGTTCTACAAGCAGGCGTTCCCCTTCGGGGGCTTCTCGATCCTGGGGCTGCTCCTCGACGGCTCCGACGCTTGGTTCCTGTATCTTAGGGACGGGATGCGCCCGCTCCACCGCGCGCAATACGAAAGCTACGAGATCTTCGTCTCGGAGACGAAGCCCCTCACCGGCCTAGGGCTTCGCTACGAGGAGGTCGAGGCCGTCCCCCCGGGGTCCGTCGGCTTCTGCTCCCTCCGCGATCGGCAGTGGACGCGCTTGGACATGAGGAAAAGGCTCAAGGGCCGGGCGTGGCGCGGGGAGTGCTCGTTTGAGTACGCCTACTTTCAGGAGCCCAACTCCATCATGCACGGGAGGAGCATGGACGAGATCCGCATGGAGTTCGGCAAGGCCGCCTGCCGGGAGCACCCACCCGAGAAGCCCGAGGACGACCCGGAGGCCCGCGTGGTGGTGACCCCGGTGCCCAAGTCGGGGATCAGCGCGGCGTACGGCTACGCCGAGCAGGCCCTGCGCGACGGTTACGACATCCACCTGGGGGCGATCGTCCTGCGCCGCGGCGGAGGGGGGAGCGAGACCCGCTCCTTCCTGGGGGAGGGCCGCCCGGAGATCGTCCGCCGTCTGCGCCGAAAATTCGAGATCAACGTCCAGGAGGCCAAGGACGCCGTGATCGTCAACGTGGACGACTCCATCGTGCGGGGGAACGTCTCGGCCTGGATCACCAAGGGCGAGCGGGAGGCCGGGGCGCGGGAGGTGCGCTTCATCTCCGCCTGGCCGCCCATCATCGGCCCCTGCTTTGCGGGGATCGCCATCGACGTCGGCGAGCCCTTGGCCCACCTGGTGGCGGAATTTGAACCCGAAGAACTCGCCCAGGACCACACCCCCTTAGAAGAGGAACTCAAAGAAGGCTTCGAGCACGAGGAGTTCGGCCCGACGCGCTTCGACGCGGTGGGCTATGTGAGCGTGAAGGCCGTGACGGACATCCTAAAGAAGATCGTCCCCGGGGATTTTTGCACCGGCTGCTTTACCGGGCTGTACAACTACATCAACCCGCTCAACATCCGGGGGAAGCCGTACCGCTACGCGAAGTGGCTCGACGAGTTCATCGAGCAAAACGGCGTGGAGATGCCGGACCCCCAAGATCCGCAACCCGAGGGGAGCGCCTCGTGAGGCAAACCCTGAGACAAGGCGCATGGGCTTGGTTGCTCCTGTTGCTGCTTGGGATGGGCCTTGGGTCGGGCGAGGCCCTGGGGCTTGTCCGCGTCGGCGGCGGGGTGGGGTTCGTCGATGGGGAGACGGCCCTGGTGGGGCGGGTCATCCTGGACGTGCTGCCCCTGTGGTTCATCGCCCTCTCGCTCGACGCGGAGTACTGGCACCTTCCCGATCGGGGGGAGCTGTTGCCGTTTCTGAGCGTGAGCACAACCGTGCTCGCCCGGGTTACCCTGGGGGCCGGTCCCCTGCTTGCGCTCGCGGACGGGGGCGTGGGGTTCCAGGGGCTGGGGCTCAAGGCCGGAATCGGGACGGCGCTCGGACCCCTCGGGCTCTTTGCCGAGGGGATCTTGCGGCCGGGGCCGGGCGCGGAGGCTGCCCCCCTGGCCCCGCCCCTCCGGCTGCGGGGGGAGCTGCGCTTCGCCGTCGGGGCTACCCTGGGGTTCTGAGCGGTTTTCCCCGAAGGCCGCAGGGAGGCGGACCGGGGAAAAGGAGTGCCCTAGCCCTAGGGCGCCAGATGCTCTGTGAAGAAGCGCACGATCTCGTTGTAGCACTTGACTTTATTGGGGAACTTCGTGACGTCGTGCCCCTCGTCCTCGAAGACCAAATACTCGACTTGCTTGCCCTGTCGGCGGAGCTCCTCGACCAGGTCGCGCGACTCGGCCTCCACCACCCGCGGGTCGTTCCTCCCCTGGATCACCAACAGGGGGCACTTGAGATTGTGCAGGTGCGTCTTGGGCGATCGCTCTATTAAGAATTCACGATCCCGCTCGGGGTCCCCCAGGATCATCCGGAAGTACGTCTGCCACGTGGGCGGGATGCGCTCCAAGAACGTCAAAAGGTTGTAGGGCCCGAACATGTCGCACGCGGCCTTCCACAGCTCGGGGTGGCGGCCCGCCAGCATTAACGTCATGTAGCCCCCGTAGGAGCGGCCCATCACGCCCACGCGCTCCATGTCCAGCCGCGGGTCCTGCTTGAGGTGCTCGAAGGCCGCCACGTGATCGAGACGATCCTTTCCGCCCCAGTCGCGGTCGACTTGTTTCATGTAGGAGAGCCCGTACCCCGAGCTTCCCCGGACGTTGGGGACGAAGACCGCAAAGCCCCGCAGCGTGAAATATTGAATCAGGGGCATGGAGAACCAGGTGAAGTCGGGGCGCTCCTGGCTGTGCGGCCCGCCGTGGATGTAGAAGACCACGGGCCTGGGGCCTTTATACCCTAACTCGGGAGAGGGCAGATACAGCCGGGCCGAGATCCGCAGCCCGTCGTGGCTTGTATACGAGGCGTCCTCCCCCGGTGCAAGCAGCGTCTGGGGGATGCCCAGCACCCGCTCGCGGGTGTGCTGCTTTACCGTCCCGTCTTCTACGGTGTAGATCTGCGCCGGGGAGGTGGCGGTGGAGAACGCCAGGGCATAGTGCCCGCTGTCTTTGTCGTGGTGCAGCGACTGGAGCACGCCGTCCTTGAGGGGCGCTTCAACCCCGCAGATCGGGCGCTCGATGTTGAGCCGAAGCGCCTCCTCGTCGAACGTCCCCTCGTACACGTAGGAGCAGCCGTCGATGTTGTAGAAGACGAGGTAGCGCTGATCGTTGATGTGTTCCAAGCCGGTAAGCTCCCCGAGGCCCCGATGTAAAGCGCCCTCCACGCGCACGGGCCGCACGTCCTGGGGGTTCTCAAGCGGAAAATACCCCAGGCCGTAGGTGTCCTCGAACAGGGAAGTGACAAACAGCAGCCCCCCGCCGGGCGTGAAGTGACACGCGTGGATCGAGTTTAAGGGAACCTCCTCGCCCTCGCGGCGCGCGTCGAGGGGCGTCCCGAAGAGGAGCTCCCGTCGGCGGGAGCCCTCCTCCCAGAGGTAGAGCACGTGGTCCCCCGCCGTGTAGGAGTCCACGAGCACGAGCCGGGTGTGGTCCTCGCTTACACCGTCCACGAGGTTGCCGTAGGGGCTCGTCCCCAGCTCCTCCCGCCTGCGGGTCTCAAGGTCGCAGCGGAACGTGAGGTGGTTCGGGTCCGTGCGCGGGTCGAGGGAGAAGTAAGCAATGTTTCGGTCGGGGTCGCAGCGGAGCAGCCGGAGCTGCTGGCCCTCGAACTCGCGCCCGAAGAGCGGCTCGGGGAAGCCTCCCTCCATCGGCACGAGGTAGGGCTGATAGTTCTCGTCCCCGTCGCGGTCGATCATCACCACGATCTTCCCCAGCTTGGGGAAGACGTAAAACGGCTTCCCAAACAAGAGGGCCGGGGTGTGCAGTGCCACGTCCCGGGGCAGCAGCGGCTCGGGGACACTCCCGCCCTTGTCCATGGCGTATAAACTCAATCGGCCCGAGAGGTCGCTGATGAAGTAGATGCGCTTCCCCACGAGCTGGGGGCTCAGGAAGAGCCGGGCCGAGAGGAGCGCCTCGATGCGGAACCCCTTTTCTGGACTTGTCTCCGTCGTCTTTGCCATCGTCATCACGGTCTCCTCCCGTTTGTGTTTGGCTCCCTTGACGCGGTGGTTTTGCCCGCCGCGAGATTGAGCTTGGGAATCTCCCGTCCGGGGCCTCTTCCCGGCAGGGTCCTCGGACAGAGGTATCCCCCCCGCGGTCTTCGTGGCCGTTGCCCGGGCGTGACGGTCGGCTTATCTTAAACCGGCAGGACCGTGGCGGCAACGGGGCGACCCTCCGCGGGCGCGTTGAACTCGGGCCCCTGCGTCCGCCCACTGGAGACCGCGATTGCCGGCGGACGGTGGATTCGGCGGCCGTTCACCGGGAATAATACGAGCAGCAGTGAAAAAGGAGCGATCGAGGTGATCGAACACAACGTGCTGAAGGAGCGCCTCCGCCGGGGGGAGGCTCTCGCCGGGGCCTTTCTCAACATCTTTGCGCCGGAGCTCGTCGAGCTGTTGGGACTGTTAAAGCTCGATTTTGTGATTCTGGACGGGGAGCACACGGGGCTTACGCCCGATCGGGCCGTGGAGCTCTACCGAGCCGCGGAACTTCGGGGGCTCCCGTGCGTGACGCGAATCGGGGTCAATCACCCCCAGGTGTTGCAGAAATATCTCGAGAGCGGGGCGATCAGCGTGCTCATCCCCCTGGTCAATTCAGCGGAGGAAGCGCAAAGGGCCGTCGAGGCCGTGAAGTACCCGCCCCTAGGTCGAAGGGGCCTGGCGGCCAGCCGCGTCTCCGACTGGGGGCTCTCGATGCCCCTCAACGAGTACGTGGAGTGGGCCAACCGCGAGACCCTGGTGGCCGTGCAGATCGAAACCCCTCAGGCGATCGAGAACTTCGAGGAGATTTTGAGCGTGGAGGGCGTGGACGTTCTCTTCTTCGGCCCTTCAGACCTCTCCGTGACGTTGGGGGTGCCGGGGCAGGCGACCCACCCCGAAGTCATCGCGCTCATCGAGCGCTTAGGCGAGCGGGCCCGTCGGGCGGACAAGTGGGTGGGGACGATCGCCCGCACGCCCCAGGAGGTCGCCCATTGGAAGGAGCGGGGCTTTCAGTGGCTCTGCACCGGGATCGCGCAGTTGGTGGCCGACGGCGTGCGGGGGTACCTGCGAAGCTTTCGCTAGGCGGCGGTACGGTACGGTTGGGGTCGTTACGTTAGGCGTCCGCATCCCCGGGTGGGCCCTCGGGGAAGCCGTTGAGGTCGTCCTCGTCTAAATCTAGGCGGGGTTCGGCCTCGAAGCGCGGCTCGAAGCTCATGAGGGGGTAGCCCTGCTTGTCCCGAGCGTGCACGGCCTTCCAGAGCTTGACCCCGTGCGGATCGAGAACGACGCGGCGGAGCGCCAGCTCCGGGTCGTCGTACTCCCAGATGATCAGCTCTTCGCACGAGATGGAGACGGGTTCCACCTCGACGGCCTCGTCCTCGATCCGCTCGCCCTCCGGCGTGATAAATTCCCTCTTGGGCATGACCTCCACTCCCATCCTGGCTCGAAAGTTAGAGCATTCTAGGGGTTTTCGACCGGGAAAGGCAAATCGAGCCTATAGGCGCCTAATCGGAGACGAGGCGCTCGTAGAGGCGCTGGGCGGCCTCTTGTTCCGCGTCCTTGATGCGGCGGCCTCGGCCGACGGCCCGCTGGTCGTTCAGCTCGACTTGTACCGTGAACTCGCGGGCGTGGTCGGCCCCGCGGGCCTCCAAGAGGGTGTAGACGGGCCGGAGGCCGCGCTTTTGGGCTTCCTCCTGGAGGAGGGTCTTGTAATCCCGCCGGATCTCGCCCCGCAGTGCCTGCTCGATCTCGTCCCTCAGGTGGTGGAGCACGAAGCGGGCCGCGGCCTCGTAGCCCCGATACAAAAACACGGCACCCACCAGGGCCTCGAAGGCGTCGCTTAGGATGGAGCTCCGCTCCCGTCCGCCCGACTCCTCCTCCCCGCGGCCCAGGAGCAGGTGCGAGGAGAGGCCCAGGGCCTTGGCCCTCGCGGCCAGGGTGGGGCCGCTTACCACCAAGGAGCGGACCCGGGTGAGCTCCCCCTCCGGCAGGGGACAGTTCTTGTAGAGATACTCGCTCACGGCCAGGCTCAAGACGGCATCGCCCAAGAACTCCAGGCGCTCGTTCGACTCGCCCTCCTCGGGGTGCTCGTTGGCGTAGGAGCTGTGGCGGAGCGCCTGGCGGAGCAACTCGTCGGGAAGGTCCACCTTGAGAACGCCTCGAAGTCCTTCTGTGTCCATAAAAGATCGATAAGATCGATTCGAGGAGCTGGCTGGGGTGGGAGGATTCGAACCTCCATCCTCGGCTCCAAAGGCCGGTGTGCTGCCGTTACACCACACCCCACCGTCTTGCTCGTCTCGGGCTAAGCGACCCGCTCCGGCTCCGCCCCCTGGGGGTCGGGTCGGCCGACGACCTCATGGTATCGATCCAGGACGGCCTTCTCAAGCTCCAGCCGGAAGTCGTTGTCGATCGGGTGGGCGATGTCCCGGTACTCTCCATCCCCCACCTCGCGGCTGGGCATCGCCACAAACAGCCCCTCCCTCCCTTGAATCACCTTGACGCTGTGGACGATGAAGACGTCGTCAAAGATCACGGAGCAGAACGCCTTGAGATTCCCTTCGTTCCGCATCGGGCGGACTTCCACCTTCGTGATCCTCACGGTTGCGAAGACCTCCTCCGCTTGAGGGCGTTTTTCCGTCCGGAGAGTTGATGGCCATGGTATCATATAGGGCAGAAACGCTTCAAGCCGATCCAGCCGAGAAGCTTGTGGACCGATGCGGCGTGCCCTATAATTCCTCGCAGGAGGGTGAGCCTGGATGTTGACTTGGTTGTTGTTCATGCTGCCGGCGCTGGCGTTGGCGCTTTATGCCCAGTGGAAGGTCAAGAGCACGTACAGGAAGTACTCCCAGGTTCAAGCCTCGTGCGGCCTCTCGGCCGCTCAGGTGGCCGAGAGGATTCTGGGCTACGGGGCTGTGAGCCTAGGCTCCCCCGATCTGCGCAGCGTTCAGATCGGGGCCGTGTCCGGGGAGCTTGCGGACCACTACGATCCCCGCACGAAGACCCTGCGGCTCTCGAACCCCGAGAGCACGTCGCTGGCGGACATCGGGGTGGCGGCCCACGAGGCGGGCCACGCCCTCCAGGACGCCGCCCGGTATCGGCCCCTGGTGCTCCGCTCGGCGCTGGTGCCCGCGGCCCAGTTCGGCAGCCAGCTCGCCTTCCCGCTCATCTTCGGCGGGCTCCTCTTCGGGGGCCTGAAGCCGCTCATGCTGATGGGGATCGTCCTCTACTCGGCCGCCGTGGCCTTCACGCTGGTCACCCTCCCGGTGGAGTTCGACGCCAGCCGCCGGGCGCTCGCACTCCTGCGGGATACCGGGCTCGTCACCTCGAAGAAGGAGCTGGCCGCCGTCCGTCGAGTGCTGAGCGCTGCGGCCTTGACGTACGTGGCCGCCGCCGCCTCGGCGATCCTGACGCTCGTGTACTACATCTTCCTCTACTCCCAGCGGCGCTAGCGCCCCGAGGCCCCGATGGCCATCCCCAGGGCGGCCAGCAGGAAGAAGAGGCCATAGAGGGCCCAGACGGCCTTTCTCTCGTCCCCCAGGGCCTCCCGGATTCCGTGGTGGAGGTGCTCGGCGTCGGGTTGGAAGATGGAGCGCCCGGCCCGAAGGCGCCGTACGATGGCCCAAAGCGTGTCCGCGATGGGATACCCCAAGATCGCGATGGGGACGAGCAGGGACACCCCCCTCCCCTGCGACTGCAACTCGGGGCCCAAAAGCGCGCTCACCGAGAGCAGTGCCAGCGTAAACCCCAGGAAGTAGCTCCCCCCGTCCCCCAGGAAGAGCCTCGCAGGATGGCGGTTGAACGCCAGGAACGCGAGGGAACCCCCCAGGAGGGCGAAGGAGAGCGCGAGGGCTGCCCCGCTGCCCGTCTGGGCACTTAAGCCCGCGAGGGCCAGCGCCGCGACAAGGGCCTGTCCGCAGGCGAGCCCGTCCAACCCGTCGATGAGG